>DATIPJ010000220.1:0-1778 GCA_035472155.1 Kofleriaceae bacterium | reverse complement strand
GTTCCTTGTCCATCCGGGGCACGGAACGAGGCGCGCGCCGGATCGCACGCTCGCGGGCCCGCACTGCGCGGGCATGAGATCAAGGCAGTCTAGGTGAGTGGAATCGCACCACCGTCCTCTTGCGCCCGAGGCAAGCGCTCTCGCTACTGAGCTACACCTAGGTGAATCGTCAATCTGCGGGACCGGCTGGATTCGAACCAGCGCCCATCCGTTTAACAAACGGCCGCTCAACCTGCTGAGCTTCGATCCCAGATGCCGATGTGGCGCGCCACATCGGCCGCGGTCGAGGGGCCGCGCCTTTGCTCAGCTGCGTAGTGCGCGCTACTGCGAGCAAAGTCGGCGTAATCCATTCCGGCCGCGACCGCACGGCCGGAACTTCTCGTGCATGGTTCTGCACCGCGGAGCTCGTCGGGAGAGGCACGTTTCCCGTCGGGCCCTTGCCAGCGTGGAGAGCATCCTCCTCGCCAGCGCGGATCTGATGTTGTCTCTGGAGTCCTGGACTCCAGATCGTGAGCACATTGGATTATCAGAGACCGCGCATTCTCTGACGACAGTGCGCATGACTGCCGTCGCGGTACCTGCACGGACGCGGATACCGCAGAAACAAGGACGAGCTGCTGGCCGAACGATCGCCGAAAACAAATCGGGCCATCCGCTGGTGCTGGATGGCCCTTCCTTGCAGGTGATCGTCAATCACTTATGCAGGAAGGGAACCTCCGCAGGGACCCGTACCGATGGGGGCGGGCCGCGCTTCGACGAGCGAGGCGTTTGCCGGGGACCTGTGATTGCTTGGCAAGAAGGACATGACGTTGTCTCGGGTCTCGTTCGCCAGCTCAACTGCGAAGTGGCGAGGCTGTACCAATAACCGCGGCGACTGCCTCTGTCAAACGTTTTCTCGACGAGATCGATCTACGAAATGAAATTGCCAGCTCTCCGGTCCGAACGAATCGATAACAACGCACGAGTGCTGGTGTTCCGCCACAGCGGATCATTCTCCAAGCGCGACCAGGGCACGGGCGCGCGACAGCGAGTCATGTTCCAAGCGCCACCAGGGTCACGGGAGGGGCGAGCCCGAGCTCCACGCGCCGCCGTCGGCCGAGCAGCTCGCCACCGGCCTCGATCGGCATCTCGGCGTCGAGCTCGATCGCGACCCGATCGCAGAGAAAATCGCGCACGCGGTCGGAGAAGTACTCGCCGCGAAACGCCGCCGGCGCGCTGCGCACGATCTCCACCAGGCCGGCGTCGCCGCACCGCAGGTGAAAGCGATCGCCGCGCGCATTGGCGAATGCGAACATCTTGAGGCCGAAGCCGAAGAACGGAATCGTCGCGCCTGCGATCAGCGTGCAGGCGCCTCGCCACAGCAGATCGCCAGCGGCCATCTCGCGCCCGGTGGGCCCGCTGCTCGACATCTCGATCGCCGGCGTGCCGAGGTTGGTGACCGCCGCGGTCGGGCGGGTCTGGCGCGCGAACCTCGGCACCGAGCGCAGCGCGACCGACAGCGCATAGCGCGCGGCGCCGCCGACCAGCCTTCGCGCCCCGGGCACGCGATCGATCCAGCGACCGACCTCGGCGTGATCTTCGAGCAGCTGCGCATCGACGCCGAGGCCGACGAAGGGCGCGCGCACGCCGAGCACCTCGAGCAGCGGCGTGGTCCGCCACGCGCCGTCGCCGCGCACCAGGCGCGCCAGATCGCCGGCGGCGTCGTCGGTCGCGCCGACCGAATCGGCGATCGCGTTGCCCGAGCCCAGCCGCAAGACGCCGATCGCGGGCTCCGGCCG
>DATIPJ010000219.1:0-12262 GCA_035472155.1 Kofleriaceae bacterium | reverse complement strand
TACTGGCGCCGGCAGTCGGCCACCGCGGCATCGGTGTCGGGGCCGGCGCGGTCGAGCACGATCGCGCAGGTCTCGGTGATCAGGTCGGGGCGCAGCCGGGCGAGCTCCGCGATCAGCTCGACCGTGTGGTACAAGTGATCTTCCACGACGACGAGCGGTCGTCGCTCGACCGACGCGTCGGGCCACTTCATGCGCTCTACTGTATCGCTTCGGCGCGGCGTCGGTGTGCTCTACGCCGGCGTCGTCGTGTTCGTCGGGCTCGCGGCGTTCACCGCGCGCTCGATCTGGATCGCCTGGCAGGAGCGCTCGGGCGACGCGCGCGCCGCGGCGGTGTTCGACCTGGTCGCCGAGCGGACCGCGCTGCGCCCGACCGACGCCCCGGGTGCGATGGCGTGGCTGCGCCTCGAGCTCGACCGGTTCGGCCGGCGCGCGCACGATGGTCCGCGCGCGCGGCGCTACGCCAGCTTCGCCGCGAGCGGCGACCGCGTGCCCGAATCGCTGGCGCCGCTGCTCGCCGTGATGCGCGCGGCGGCATTGAGCGACCGGGGCGGCACGCCGGGCGCCTTCGACGAGCGAGCCCTCGATGCGCTCGCCGCGCGCGCGTCGCTGCGCGAGCAACACGTGCTCGACGTCAGCGGCCATCCGGTGATCGTCACGCGGCGCAAGACCGCCGGCGCCGACGAGCGCGCGCCCTCGGATGCGTTCATCGGCCGGGTCGCCGCGCCGCTCGTGCGCGCCACCGCCGACATCGATCGCGCGATCGCCGCCGCGCCGCTGCCGTCGGTGCCGGGCGAGCGCCCGCCGCGTCCGGTGCGGCTCTACGCGGTGTCCGAGGACGGCACGCTGGTATCGGCGCCGTGGCCCGATCGCGACAAGCCCGACGCCGCGGCGCACGAGCTCGCGCTGCTGTCGAGCCGCCCCGGTCACCCGGCGTTCGCGCCCGAGGAGTTCTTCTTCGGGTTCGACCCGGCGGCGCCCGAGCCGCAGGCCGCGTACTCGGGGTTCTACCTCGACGTCGGCGGGCGCGGCCTGGTCTCGACGATCCTCGTGCCGTTCGCGACGCCGGACCGCCGGCACGGCGTGCTCGCGCTCGACCTCGCGTTCGAGATCGACTGGCGCGAGCTCGCGCGCGGCGTCGCGCCACCGGTGCTCGGAGCCGCGCTCGAGGTCGATGGCGGCGGCGCCGTATCGTGGGCGACGCTCGACGGCGCGCTCGCGTCCGATGCGCCGGGCCCGCTGCGCACGGCGGTCGGTGCGCTCGCGCAATCGCCCGCGCCCGCCGGCGATGCGGCATCGCCGCTGCGCCACGGCATCGTCGAGGCGGTCGGCGCCGTGGCCGCGTTCCAGGTCTCGGATCGCACGTGGCTGCTCATGCTGTTCCCCAAGACGTCGCCGGCGTTTCCGCTCGTGCCGGTCGCGCTGCTCGCCGGCATGCTCGCGCTCTTGTTCACCGGCTTCGAGCTCAACCGCCGGCGCGCCGACGCCGAGCGCCGCACCGCCGAGCGCGCGTTCGCCGAGAAGCAGAACCTGCTCGACACCATGCAGGTCCCGCTCGTCGTGGTCGACCCCAACACCGATGTCATCGTGTCGTCGAATCGCGCGGCCGATGCGATCGGCGTGCGCGCCGGATCGCGGTTCGCCGAGCTGGTGGCGCCCGATCCGCGGGCGCGCGCGCACTACGAGCGCATGCAGATCGCCACGCCCGAGCCGCGCCGCGCGTACGGCATCCCCGTCGCGATCCGCGACGACGGGAAGATCGTCGAGCGCTACGCCGTGGTGCGCTCGGTCGCGGTCACCGCGCCGATCGAGGCGCTCGCCGCCGACGAGCGGCACCGCCTCGGCGTCATCTTCGTCCTCGATCGCGACGCCGACCTCGGCATCCTCGCCGCCGACATCGCCGCCGAAGCCCACCGCGAGGAGCGCCGCCGGCTCGCCGGCCTCTTGTCGCACGGCGTCGACGCGCTGGCCCGCGTGCTCGAGCACCTGCTGCGTACGGGCGGCGATCGCGACGACGCGCGCGCATTCGCTGCCTGGCTCTCCGAATACCTGGAGCGCCGGCTCACCGTGACGGCGTGGCTGCTCGATCACTGGGATGCGGCAGGCCCGCTCGCGCGCGACAGCGTCGTCGATGGCGCCCAGGCACGGGCGACGCTCGCGCGGCTGGCGTCGGTGTTCGAGACCGCGCGCCGCGACCGCGCCCTGCGCGCCCGCCTGCACTGGGACAACGGCGCGCTCGCCGGCGGCGGCGACGGCCCGGTCCTTGACATCGAGATCGACTGGCCCGCGGACTACGTCGTCACGTGTCCGGTGCGCGGCGGCTTCGGCCTGTTCATCGGCGAGCTCGTCACCAACGCGATCCGCCACGGTCGCCCGGCGACCCAGCCGCGCGTGCGGATCACCTGCGACCGCGTGCGCAAGGAGCTCGCGCTCGAGATCGCCAACGCGATCGATCCGACGACGCCCGGCGCCGCCAGCCAGGCCGAGGCGTACGGCGGTCTGTCGATCGTGCGCGCGATGGCGCGGCTGTTCGAGTGGACCGAGCGCGCGTGCGGCCCGTCGGGCCCGGCGGGCCAGGCGGGCGAGACCTTCGTCGCCGCATGGTCGATCCCGGCGAGCGAGAGCGGTGGCCGCGGCGACGCCGACTGACGGCCCTCGCCGTGCCCCTACGCGTGCCCGGCCGGGCGCGCCTGCTCGACCCGGCGAGCGTGCGCGACGAACACCGGCGAGATCTCGCGCAGCAGCTCGGCCGACTCGGCCTCCAGCATCGCCCACTGGCCGTACAGCGCGACGTCGGCCAGCGTGATCGCGTCGCCGAACACGAACGGCTGCTCGGCGAGCGTCTGGCGAGCGGGCTCGAGCACGGCCTTTGCGCGCTCGATCAGCTGCCCGCGCCCGGCGGCCCACGCATCGACGCAGCCGGCGCCGAACTTGCGCTCCTTGATCAGCGTGTAGAGCGCGCGCTCCCACGCGGTCGGCCACTTCTCGCGCACGGCCGGCGAGGCGATCCGGAACAGCACGTCCTCGACCGGGCCGTCGATGAAGTCGTGGAAGCCCCAGATCGCGGCGCGCAGCCCCGGCGGCACGAGGTGGCGCGCCTCGGGCAGCGCGAGCACGTACTCGCAGATCCGGCGCGACTCGGTGATCGCCGTGCCGTCGTCGAGGCCGAGCACCGGGACGTGGATGTAGCCGCCGGTGAGCTGCGCGAGCTCCTCGCGCTCGCCGTAGCGGACCTCGACCACCTCATGGGGGATCGCCGCGAGCTCGAGCACCATCTGGACCTTGCGCGCATAGGGGCTATAGCGGAACCGATAGAGCTTCATGCCCGCATTCCGTAGCGGAAAGCGCGCGGCAAGGCGATCGAAAACGACCTGTGATGGTCCAGGCGCGGCAGGTCTAGTTGCCCGGGCGGTAGCTGCGCGTCGTATGGCCCGCGAGCTGCTGCGGGTAGAAGTACACCTCGCGCAGGTCGCCGCTCGCGTAGCGCGTCGCCTCGTCGGTGAAGTGCGGCGACGCGGTGTGGCCGCTCTCGCCGCCGGCGGTCACCGCGATCGCGCGGACCTTGTCGCCAAACTCGACGACGGCGACGAAGCTGTTGCCGCTGGTACCGTACATCCGCTTGGTGTTCGGATACGTCTTCGCGCCGAACGACGCGAGCGAGCCCCACTGCGCGCTGGTGAACGGCACCGGGATGCTCGGCGCGGCGTCGTCGAACCGCGGCGCGATATCGCTCGACAGGCGCTGGAACCGGTTGATGTCGCCCCATGCGGTGCGCCACGTGCCGAAATCGGCGGCGAGCCGATCCGACGCGGCAGCGAGCGCGGCGAGCTTCTGCGCCGCCGCCGCCTGCGCCATGAAGTCGTAGGGGGTGACCTTGGCGCGCCGCGCCTCGGCGGCGGTCTTCTGCCACAGCTCCTGGCCCCAGTAGACGGCGAGCGCCGTCGGCACCGAGCTTGCCGACCAGCGGAAGTCCCAGCTGCGCAAGAGGCCGATCTGCTCGGCCACGCGCGCCTTCGTCGGATCGGCGTCGGACGTCTCGTCGAAGGCGCGGACCAGGGTGGGGATCAGCTGTGCGAACGCGGGCAGGTAGCTATCGAACGCGGCGTCGCGCAGCCCGGTGAGCGTGAAGTCCTTGCGGTTCTCGAGCACGCGCACGGCATGCAGGCCGCGCGGATTCTCGCCGTACATGTCCATGTAGCGGGGGAAGCTCTCGCGCCGCGGGCTGTTCGCACCGGCGGCCGAGTATGGCCAGTCGTTGGTGTTCATGATCCAGCCGTTGGGCGGATCGATCACATGCGGGCTGTCCTCGACGGAGTGCACGCCGTTCCACTCGGTGGCCGGATCGCTGCCGTCGACCGGATGGGTCCAGTCGAAGCGGTCGTCGCGCCGCGGCAGGAACTGGGGATGAAAATACGCGATGTGGCCATCGGCGTCGGCGTACACCGTGTTGTTCGACGAGTTGGCCGCGAGCTCCATCGCCTTGCGGAACTCGGCGAGGCTCTTCGCCTTGGTGCGCATGTACGACTGGCTCAGCGCCTCGATCGGCTTCTGCATCAGCCGGATCGCGATCCACTTGCCGTCCGCCGACCGGACGATCGGCCCGTGGTGCGTGCGGTAGACCGTGAAGTCCTTGCTCGCCGGACCGCGATCGGTCCGGTACGGGACCTGGATGTGGCTCGCGACCAGCGGGCGCAGCTCGTTGCCGTAGCGATAGAACACACCCGAGGGCTCTGCCCCCGGGGTCCCCCGGGAGGTCTTGCGCACGACCGATTCGGCGTACTCGTCGACCGCGTCGGCGCTGGTCGAGGTGTGCATCCAGCCGGCGCGCTCGCTGAAGCCCTGATAGACGAAGAACTGGCCCCACGTGACGGCGCCGTAGGCATCGAGGCCCTCGTTGCTCGTCATCTGGAGCTCGGAGCGAAAATAGAACGACGTGTGCGGGTTGATCAGCAGCAGCGCGCGGTGCGCGGTGGTGTTCGACGGCGCGATGGCGATGCCGTTCGAGCCCGACGGTTCCTTGAGCGTCTCGTCGACCTCGACCGGCGCCGGCTGGGGCCGCGTCGAGCTGTCGCCGTAGAACGCGGCGAGCTGGGCGAGATCGATGCGCTCGATGTCGCCGCCGATGCTGCCTTCGCTGAACGACAGCGCCATCCACGGCTCGAATCGCGTGATCACGCGCGGCTTCACCGCAGGGTGTGTCGCCAGGTAATGATTGAGGCCATCGGCCCAGGCATCCATCAGCTCGCAAAGCCAGGGCGGGCTCGCCGCGTACTGGGCCTGGAGCACCGCCGGATCGATGAACAGCTTCATCCGCAGGTCGGCCCAGATCGCGCTCTCGCCCTCGGCCTCGGCCATCCGCCCCATCGCATTGATGTAGTTGGTCTCGACGCGATTGAAGTCGTCCTCGGCCTGCGCGTAGATCATGCCGAACACGGCATCGGCATCGGTCACTCCGCGGACGTGGGCGATCCCCCAGTCGTCGCGGACGATCGACACCCGTTGCGCCTGGCGAGCCCGCCGCGCGGCGTCGGGTTCTCGACCCCGCTCGGCAGTGTGCGGGGCGCAGGACAGCACCAGGAGAAGTGGCAGTATTTTCCGCATGGTTCGCCCGTTCACGATGGCCCCGATGGCGACGCCGCAACGTATCTCTGCGGTCGGTGAGTGTCATGGCGGCGGACACCATTTCGCGACAAGCTCAAGTCATCGACTGCGAGCAGTAATCGCCCTTCCGCTCGGTACTTCGATCGAGCAATGTGGTTAGATTGTCCACAATCCGGATCATGGCGGGCGCAGGACGTACAACATTGTCAGTAACCCTCCAAAATCATGGTGCCGGACACCGATTGTCACTGGAATCTGGCAGCCTGACTGGATCTGAAGTCGGAAGTTCTCCTAGGGTAGGTCGCCGACAGTGACCCTCGTCAACACTTCCGGTGTGGCAGCCATGATCGGCTCCACGTGGAGCCCACCTAGCGAGTTTGACGAGTTCCGGATTGTGAAGTCACTGGGCATTGGCTCCATGGGTCAAGTCTACCTGGCCCACGATCTACTCCTCGAGCGGCCGGTCGCAGTGAAGTTCGTACATACAGGCAAGGACCCTGCGGCCCGTGCGCGGCTGATCGAAGAGGCGCGCGCGATTGCGCGCCTTCAACATCCCAATGTCGTTGCGATCTATCGAGTCGCCGACTTCAGCGGTCATCCGTATCTGGTCTCGGAGTACGTCCAGGGTCGCACGCTCCATCAACTCGAGCGGCCGATGGCGTCGAAGCACGTCCTGGATATCGCACTCGACCTGACGCGTGGGCTCGCCGCTGCTCACCGCCGCGGCGTTCTCCATCGCGACATCAAGCCGGCGAACGCGATGCTGACCGACGACGGCCGCGCAAAGCTGCTCGACTTCGGCCTCGCCGTGATCCTCGACGGCGGAGCCGCGGAAGGAACCGCTGCAACGGTGCCCGTTCCGGTGCTGAGCGATCCGCCCGCGATCGGACATATCACCTCGGCCGACGAGACACCGGTCATCGGCGATCAGACACTGGCACGGCATACTCAGGCAGAATATGCAGACTTCACCTCGCGCGACTCGGGCGGCGACCCCTACATGGTCGGCACACCGATGTACATGGCGCCCGAGGTGTGGCGCGGCGAGACTGCGACACGTCGATCGGATCTCTATTCGCTCGGGATTCTATTGTACGAGTTGCTCGCCGGGTCTGCGCCATTTCGCGATGTCTCGATCAACGAGCTTGCCAGTGCAGTCCAACAACGCGAGATCCCGCGCCTGAGCACGGTGAGCTCCGGTGTCGATCCGGCGCTGGCCGCGATCGTCGATCGCCTCGTCGAGCGAGATCCGCGAGATCGATTCCGTTCGGCCGATGCGCTGCTGCTCGCGCTCGAAGAATGCGCCGCACCGTCGATCATCGACCAGCATCCCGACGGCAATCCCTATCGAGGGTTAGCAGCATTCGAGTCATCGCACGCATCATTATTCTTCGGACGTCGCGGCGAAGCGCGCGAGTTGATCGATCGCGTGCGCGTCGAACCGTTCGTCGTGGTCGGCGGCGACTCGGGCACAGGAAAATCCTCGCTGTGCAAAGCGGGAGTGCTACCCTGGCTAGCAGAGTATGATGGTTGGTGTTGCGTGGAGGTGGTTCCGGGGCGCCATCCCGTTCGCGCGCTCTCGGCTGCACTTGCGCCCTGGGCAGACACCGACGAGGCTGCACTCGCGGAGCTCTTGCGCGATGCGCCCGATACCGTCGCGCGCGCGATCCGCCAGCACTTCGTCGGCGGCGATCGTGCGAGGCATCCGCCTGCGCGCACCCCGGGCAGCGCGCGCCATGCGCGGCCGCGCGGTCTCTTGCTGTTCGTCGATCAGCTGGAGGAGCTCTTGACGCTGGCCGAGCCCGACGACGCGCGCGTGATCGCGGTGGCGCTTGCGGCGCTCGCGGTGCGCTCGCCGTCGGTGCGCGTGCTCACCACGGCGCGCTCCGACTTCCTGTCGCGGCTCGCGATGCTGCCCGGCCTCGGCGAGGAGATCGCGCCGAGCCTGTACTTCCTGCGGCCGCTGACCGGCGAGCACATCCGCGAGGTGATCGTGCGCCCGGCGGCCGCCAAGGGCGTGGTGTACGAATCCGAGGCGCTGATCGAGACGCTGGTCGCGCAGACCGAGCACGCGCCCGGCGGTCTGCCGCTCCTGCAGTTCACGCTCGCCGAGCTGTGGGATGCGCGCGACGTGAGCGCGCGGATGATCCGCCCCGAGTCGCTCGCGGCGCTCGGCGGCGTCGGCGGTGCGCTGAGCCGCCACGCCGATCGGTTCCTCGCCGGCTTGCGCGACGACGAGCACGATGCCGCGCGCCGCATCCTGCTCCGGCTAGTCACCGCCGAGGGCACGCGCACGCGCCGCTCGAAGGCCGAGCTGGTCACCGATGGGCCGGCGCAGGACGCCGAGCGGGCGGCGCTCGAGGTGCTGATCCGCGGCCGCGTGCTGGTCGCCAACAACGCCCAGGACGGCGCGTACGAGATCGCGCACGAGGCGCTGTTGTCGAGCTGGTCGACGCTGCAGGGCTGGCTCCAGGGCGACGCAGCCAACCAGGCACTCCAGGAGCGCGTCGCGCAGGCGGCCGCCGAGTGGGATCGCATGGGCCGGGGCCGCGATCTATTGTGGGGCCGCCGCCAGCTGCTCGAGGCCCGCGTGCTCGATCGCGCTGACCTCGCCCCGCGCGAGGCCGCGTTCCTCGCCGCCGCGGCACAGGCGATGCGGCGGCGCCGCATGATCGCCGCGGGCAGCGCCGCGGTGCTCGTGCTCGGCGCGGTCACCGTGGGCCTCGCGATCCGCGCCAAGGCTCGCCGCGAGCTCGAGACCATGGTCGCCGATCAGACGACGGCGGCGACGGTCGCGCAGCTCACCGCGCGCCACACCGCGCTCAAGCTCGACGCGATCCGCAACGCGTCGCTCGCGCTGTTCGACAATCACCACTGGACCGAGGGCGAGGAGACCTGGAAGGACGTCGAGGCGATGGTGCTCCGCGAGGAGCAGGAGTACCGCAGCGCCTCGGCCCACCTCGAGAGTGTGCTGCTCGTCGAGCCGTCGCGAAGCGGCCTCCGGGGCTGGGCGGCCGACCTCACGTTCGAACGGCTGGTCCGCGCCGAGCGCAACCGCCGCGGGGACCTGGTCGACGAGCTCAGCTCGCGGCTGTTCGCGTTCGACAGTCGCTATCAGATGCGGCTCGCAGCCGCCGCGCACCTCGAGCTCGCCATCGCACCGGAGACCACGCAGGTCTGGATCGAACGCGCGGCCTCACCGCGGGAGCGCATCGACGCGGTGGGTGCGACCACCCTGGCGCCGGGCCCGGTGGTGCTGGTGTTCGAGGCGGAGGGCCACGTGACCGCGCGCCTGCCGATCCTCTTGGCGCGCGGCGATTCCCGCCGCATCCGCGTCGCGCTTCCCACCCTCGCAGCAGCGCCGGCGGGGATGGTCTACGTGCCGCAAGGGCGCTTCCTGTTCGGCAGCGCGGATAGCTCGGAGGCGCGGCGCGGTTTCCTCAAGGCCGCGCCGCTCCACGAGGTCGCGACCAACGGCTTCTTCATCGGGCGCAACGAAGTCACGTTCGCCGAGTGGATCGCGTTCCTCGATGATCTGCCGGCCGAGGAGCGCCGCCTGCGCAGCCCGCAGATCAGCCTGCAGTCGCAGTTCAAGCTGACCGAGCTCGGGCCCAGGCGGTGGAAGCTCACGATGACACCGACGACGCGGACCTATACGGCCGAGACGGGCCAGCGCCTGCGCTACGAGGGCCGGACAAGGCGCGCCGATCAGGACTGGACCAAGTTCCCGGTGTCCGCGGTGTCGTACGATGACGCGGTCGCCTATGCCAGCTGGCTCGACCGCACCGGCCGCATGCCGGGCGCGCGGCTATGCGACGAATACGAGTGGGAACGCGCGGCGCGCGGCGCCGATGGGCGGACGTTTCCGTCCGGAGCGACGCTCGCGCCCGACGACGCGAACATCGACGTGACGTACGGGCGAGAGTCGCTCGCGTTCGGCCCCGATGAGGTCGGATCGCACCCCGGCTCGCGCAGCCCGGTCGGCGCCGACGACATGGCGGGCAACGTGTGGGAGCTGGTGCAGTCCGTCCAGATCGCGGGCCAGCCCGTGATCCGCGGCGGCGGCTGGTACACCGGCGAGATGACCGCGCGCAGTGTGAATCGCGAGTATGCCGATCGGACCATGCATGATTCGCAGGTGGGAGTACGCCTCTGCGTCACGCCACATTGATCTCTTCTGTAAGTTAGCGATCGCTCTCGTAGTCTGGTCTCTACATCTGTAGTAACTCTAACAATGAAACGGGGGTGTTTCATGCGGAGATTCTGCGTCCTCATTTTGACGATCTTCATCGCGCTCGGTGTGTCGTATTGCACGTGGGACACCGTCGACACGTCAATGATCGAGCAGGGCTTCGGGTCGGAGCGGCAGGGTACTCAGCTGCAAGGCACCGTGCTCCAGGGCGCGGTCGCTGGAATGACCATGCAAGGGTTCCAGTTCGCGGGAGCCACGTTCAACGGCGCTGCGCTCACGGACGTACACATCGAGAAGGGAGAGCTGGTTGCCACTCAGAATCAGACCACATTGCGGGACTTCGGTCTGGTCGGCGCACACCTGTTGGCCCAGGTCCACAACGTCACCGCGGATCCACCGGTGAGCGTCACGATCGAATACAAGATCGACGCCATCGTCGCGGAGACGATGGCGAACGACCCGACCCTGACAGGGCACACCTACCTCTACTCGCTCAGCCAGAACGTCGATGGCACCGGCAACTGGCAGCCGGCGTGTGACCCGGACACCGATGGCCGCCGCGCTGCGATCCCGATCGCCGCGACGTGGAACGAGCACGGCGATCGCGTCGAGTCGAACATGCTGTTCACGTTCGGCTGCACCACCGGCGTGATCGCCAAGTGCTACCGCTGGGGCTACCGGCCATGGCTGACCGGCTACGGCGATGTCACGACGACGCACTACGCCTGCACGCGCGCCGCGCGCGCGGACTACTGCGGCAACGGCAAGTTTCACACGCGAGATGGCACGGCGATCACCATCTGGGACAACCTTCCGCCCATGGGTCCGGTGCGGACGCACGGAACGACCCCGTTGCTGATGCTCTTCGAAGCGGGATGGAGCACGACCGGCGCGGTGTGTCTGAGCCACACCCGCTGGCTCACCGGCGGGTTGTTGATCGCAGCCGCGTGCCCGGATCGATTGATTCCGCCCAGCCTGCCGCTCATCGGGGGAACGGTTTGTGACACCATGTCCGAGGCGCTCGGGCAGAACGCGACCGCGCGGGTCTACAACGAGTCCAATCTCAACCTGAATCTCGACCTGCTGGGCCTCTAGCCAGCTAGCCGCGGATTGCGGCAGGGCAAAACTGCCACGCAGTGCGGTAGGTCACTTCTGGTGCTGGGCACGTGGGTGCGCTACCTTCGTGTACATCAGTCCACCTCAGGGGACCTCGGCCAGCATGGCTGCAGAAGAGGCGGTTTCGCGGCTAACCCCGCGAGGCGAGATCACCAATCAGCTGCTCGCATGGAGCGCGGGAGACGAAAGCGCCGCGGGCGCCGCGTTCTCCGCGCTGCATGCGACGTTGCGCCGGCTCGCGCGCCGCGCGCTGTCCGCCGAGCGCACGGACCATACGCTGGGGACGGCCGGGCTGATCAGCGAAGCGTTCTTCCGGATGATGGAGCAGCAGCACGTCGAGTGGCGCAGCCGTGAGCACTTCCTCGCGACCGCGGCACAGATGATGCGCCGCGTGCTGATCGACCACGCGCGCGGCCGCGGCACCGCCAAGCGCGGCGCGGGCGTCGTGGTGCTCCCGCTCGCCGAGGCCGTCCTGGTGCCGGGCGATTCGCTCGAAGGGCTGGTCGCGATCCATGACGCGCTCGAGGCGCTCGCCGCGGTCGATCGCGGGCAGAGCGAGATCATCGAGCTCCGGTTCTTCGGCGGCATGACCCACGAAGAGATCGCGAGCTACCTGGGGCTGTCGCTCGCCACCGTCGAGCGGCGCTGGCGCGTGGCGCGCGCGTGGCTGTATCGCCACCTCAAGGGCAGGGTGGGATGACCGCCGAGCCGCCGGGCTCGGAGATCGCAAGCCACGGCTCTGCCGGGGCGCGCAGCACTCCCGAAGGGAGTGCGGAGTTGATCGAACGTGTGTTCGGCCTCGCGCTCGGCCACGAGCGCAGCGAGCGCGCGGCGTTCCTCGAGGAGGTGTGCGGCGATCCGGCGGTGCGGCGCGAGGTCGAATCGCTGCTCGACGCCGACGACGAGGCCGGCCGCTTCCTCGAGGTGCCGCCGCCGTCCGACGATGCGCTCGATCCGCGCATCGGGCCCTATCGACTGCTCAAGAAGCTGGGCGAGGGCGAGACCAGCAGCGTGTATCTGGCCGCGCGCGACGACGACCAGTACGACCACCGCGTCGCGATCAAGCTGATCCGCCCGGGCATGGACTCTCGCCAGATCCTCGGCCGCTTCCATCAGGAGCGCCAGATCCTCGCCAGCTTGAACCACCCGCACATCGCGCGCCTGCTCGACGGCGGCTGTACGCCGGCCGGACAGCCGTACTTCGTGATGGAGTATGTCGACGGCCAGCCGCTCGACGTCCACTGCCAGGAGGCGCAGCTGTCGCGCGCGCGCCGGCTCGAGCTGTTCGCCCTGGTCTGCCAGGCCGTCCACGCCGCGCACCGGAACCTCGTGGTGCATCGCGACCTCAAGCCCGGC
>DATIPJ010000218.1:0-7027 GCA_035472155.1 Kofleriaceae bacterium | reverse complement strand
CGAGGTCGCCGCCCTGGTGGATGCAGCGCCGCTGCGCCGCGAAGTAGCGGTCGCCATCGCGCCCGAGCACCATCTCGATGCCATCGACCGTCACGGCAATGACGTCGTTGGGCCGGACGTCACCGACTCGTGCAACCGCGCGCCAGCGCTGGGTCATCGCCACACCGCGGTCATCCTACCGCGCACGGCCGCGCGCTGCATCGGCCCGCACCCACAGCGGCTGTCAGCTGTCGAGCTCTTCGTAATGGCGAAAAATTCCCTGCTCGTTGAACGGCAATCTGCGAGGTGAGGTCAGGTAACGCAACAGGCGCGGCCGCTGCGCCACGCGATCGCGCAGCGCGAGCAGCCGCGGGATGCTGCCCGAAGCTTTGGCCATCGCGCGCGGGAACGCATACGACAGCCCTTCGACGACCTGGAACGCCGCGAGGTCGACATACGACACCTCGCTGCCGACGAGGACCTCGCCGTTGCGCTCGAGGTTGTTCTCGAGGTAGCCGAGGAACTTCGCGAGCCGCGCCCGGCGAAACGCAGCCGCGCGCTCGAGCGCCGCTGGCTTCTGGGTCTCGTAGCGCTTGTCGACCGCGATCGGATGGTGCGTATCGTGGACCTCGGCCACCAGGTCGGCGATCGTGAGCGCGATGGTCAGCGCCGCCATCCGGCCGGCCTCCGACGACGGCGCCAGGCCGTGGCGCGCGCCGAGGAAGCTCGTGATCGCTGCGGTCTGCGCGACGACGATCGTGCCGGCGTACAGCACTGGCGGCGCGAACGGCAGGACGCCATCGCGCTTTCCCGACAGCACCGCCTGGAGCTGCTCGTAGCCGTTGGGCTCGCGCACGACGTCGACGTACTCGCAATCCGCGTCCTCGAGCACGAGGCGCACGAACTCGCCGCGGCCCTGGATCTCGGCCCAGTAATAGAGCTCGTATTTCATGCCCACACCGTACCCCCGACCGAGGCGCGAGTCCTCGAGCCGCCGACCTCGGGTCAGTCAGCCGACGAGCTGCCGTCGGGGCCGAGACTATACGTCTTCATCTTGGTGTAGATCGAGGCGCGGCTGATCCCGAGGCGGCGCGCCGCCAGCGCCGGGTTGCGGTCGCGCCGCAGCGCCGCCGCCAGCGCCGCCCGCTCCACCGCGCGCACCGCGCGATCGGTGACGTCCTTGAGCCCCTCGCCATCGCCAAGCCGGTCGAGCTCGATCGCCGGCAGCTCCACGCGGTCGTCGCCTTCGACCGCGCTCGGCGGGTGCGTCCGGTCCGAGCCCAGCATGTCGAGGTCGTGCGAGCGGATGGTCTCGCCGTCGCACAGGATCGCCGCGCGCGACAGCACGTTCTCCAGCTCGCGGATGTTGCCGGGCCAGCGATACGACTCGAGGCGCGAGAGCGCCTTGGCGGTGATCTGCGTCGGATAGCGCGCCTCGCTCCCGGCGAAGCTCTTCGCGGCGCCGCGCCGACGAGCCAGGATGTGCGCAGCGAGGTGGCGAATGTCCTCCTTGCGCTCGCGCAGCGGCGGGACCTGGATCGGCACCACGGCCAGCCGCCAGTACAGATCCTCGCGGAACGCGCCGCGCGCGACCAGCGCCTTCAGGTCCTTGTTGGTGGCGGCCACCACGCGCACGTCGATCGCCACCGGACGATCGCCGCCGACCGGCTTGATCTCGCGCTCCTGCAGCACGCGGAGCAGCTTGTTCTGCACGCTGGCGTCGATGTCGCCGATCTCGTCGAGGAGGATCGTTCCGCCCTGCGCCTCGCGGAACAGCCCGCGGCGCGCGCGGCTCGCCCCGGTGAACGCGCCCTTCTCGTGGCCGAACAGCTCGGCCTCGAGCAGGCTCGGTGCGAGCGCCGAGCAGTCGAACGCGACGAACGGCCCGTCGGCGCGCGGTCCCACGCGGTGGATGGTGCGCGCAAGCAGCTCCTTGCCGGTGCCGCTCTCGCCGACGATCAGCACGGTGGCGTCCGACGCCGCCACGCGATCGATCATCGCCAGCAGCTGGCGCATCAGCGCCGACTCGCCGATCACCTCGCCCAGGCCGCGCGCGCGCTCGACCTCGCCGCGCAGCCGGCGCACCTCGCGCGCCAGCGCGCCGTGAGTGATCGCGCGGTCCACGACGGAGCGGATCTCGCCCGCGGCGGCCGACTTCTTGAGCACATCGAGCGCCCCGGCGCGCATCGCTCGCACGGCGAAGCCGACCGTCGGCTGATCGCTCCAGATCACCACGACCGGATCGGGCGCCACGGTGCGCACGCGGTGCAGCAGCGCCAGCGCGCCGTCCTCGTCGTCGCCCAGGGCTGGATCGAGCAACACGGCATCGAACGACGAGCTGACCACGCGCTCGAGCGCCGCCGGCGCGGTCGCGACGGCCTCGAGCTCCATCCCGGAGAGCGACGCGGAGGCGTACGCGACGGTATCCGGGTCGGCATCGACCACGAGCACATGACGGACTGCGTCGACCACCGATCGAGCGTACCCGATGCTGTCCAACAGTCTAGACACGGTCCAGCCGTCTGGACGTCCCTACCGCTCGGTTACCATCTAAATCCATGAAATCGCTTGTCGAACAAACTGGACAAAGCTGGCTCGGCGGATGCGTAGCTCCTTGAATCAGGAGGGTTCGATGCAGATTCCAGACAGCGCGAACATCGCTTCCGACCACACCCGGGCGTACGTGCGGTCGATCGCGATGAAGTACGTGCACAACGACGCCGACGCCGACGACGTCACCCAGGACGCCATGCTCCTGGCCTACCGCTACCGCGACGCGTTCCGCGGCGACTCGCGCTACTCGACCTGGCTCTACCGCGTCACTGCCACGGCCGCGCTCATGTTCCTTCGCAAGCAGCGCCGCCTCGCGCGCGAGATTCCCGCGAGCGGCACGGGCACCACCGATGAGGAAGGAACGCCCTGGCTGGATCGCGTCCCCGCGCCGACCGACCTGCGCTCCGAGGTCATCGCGCGCACCGAGCTCGATTCGGTCGCCGACGCGGTCGCCAAGCTCGGCGCCAAGTACCCCGCCGTGTTCTGGAAGCGCTACGGCGAGGGCCGCACCGAGACCGAGATCGCCAAGGAGCTCGGTGTCTCGGTCGCCGCGGTCAAGACCCGCGCCTTCCGCGCGCGCCAGGCTGCGCTCGCCAAGGCTGGCTGACCCCGCAAGCCGGTACGAGCCACGTCCCCGCGCTATGGTGCGCGCGTGAAGCACGATCCGCGCAGCGATCCGGAGGTTCCGGCGGGCATGTCGCTCGAGCTGCTCAAGGACCTGCACCTCCTCACGCGCGACGGCCACCTCAACGCCGATGCGCGCCGCAAGCTCAAGCAGATCCGCCACCTCCTCGGACTGCTCCGGCCGGCGCTCGATGACGCGATGGCTCGCACGGCCGAGCCGCTCGTCGTCGATTGCGGCGCCGGCAAGAGCTACCTGGGCGCGCTGCTCCACGAGCTCGTGCTCGGCCCCGCCGGCCGCGGCTCGCTGGTCGCGATCGAAGCCCGCCCGGAGCTCTCCGCCCAGGCCGCCGAGCGCGCCGCCCGATTCGGCCACGCGCGCTTCCGCGTCGTGACCGGCGCCATCGCCGAGGCGACCCTGGCCCAGCGTCCCAGCGTGGTCACCGCCCTCCACGCTTGCGATACCGCGACCGACGACGCTCTCGCCCTCGCGATCGAGCGCGCCGCCGACCACGTCGCGGTCGTCCCGTGCTGCCAGGCGGAGGTCGCGCGCCAGCTCGAGGCCGCGCGCCCCGACGACCCCGCCGTCGCGGCGCTGTTCGCGCACCCGCTCCACCGCCGCGAGCTCGGCTCGCACCTCACCAACGTCGTGCGCGCGCTCGCTCTCGAGTCCCACGGCTACAAGGTCACCGTCACCGAGCTCGTCGGCTGGGAGCACTCGGCCAAGAACGAGCTCATCCTGGGCAAGCGCGTGCAGCGCTACGATGCCGCCGCGCGGGCCCAGCTGCGCACCCTCCTCGAGCGCTTCCAGGTCGAGCCGGCGATCGTCCGCCTCCTCGCCGCGCGCGGCCTCGATCCGCGCGGCGCGCCCCCGCCCCCGGCGATGGACTAGGGTCGCTCGCAGAAGAAGTCGTGCGCCATGCTGCACGGGTCGTCGTCCCACTGGCCGTTCGACGCCCGGATGGCAGCGCACTGCTCCGCGCCGCTCTCGTTGTTGTCGCCGTCGTCGGGCTTGCCCTCCAGCCAGTTCGTGTACGTGAGCGCCGCGGTCCCGTTCCACGTCCAGCCCGCGCCCGGCGTGGCCGCTCCTGGCGCCTGCTCGAGCCCGATCCACGTCGCCGACGCGACGAACGGCGTGATGCAGCTGTCCTCGGCCGCATTGTCGACCTGGCCGAGCTTGCCCATCCAGCCTGCGCACGCCGCCCGCGCCGCGTCGAACCCGACGTTGCCCGTGCACACGGCCCAGCAGTTGCCGCCACACATGAACGTCGACGCGGTTCCGCCACCGCCGCAGACCAGACCGGTCGGCTCGCACGGCAGCCGCGCCGCATCGATCGGCAGCGCGGCATCGACGGGTGCATCGGGCGGCGGCGCATCCGGCTCGGGCGGGCTGGCATCCAGCGCAGGCACATCGCGCAGCGAGCACCGCCCCACCATGCAGCGCTGCGGGATCGGGCAGTCGTTCGTGTTGTCGCACGGCGCACCCTCCTGCGCGACCGGGTTGTAACAACCGGCCAGCACGACGAGCAGCGCGGCATGTCGCCACACGATCCGCATGTCCCCCTCGACTCGTACTACGCTCGCGCGTCCGGTCTTCGTCCCACATATACCGCTTTTGCTCCGGCCGTGAGATCCTGCGAACGCAGACCGCAACATCGATCACGCCGCCGGGCATCTTGGCCGTCATCGCGGCGTCGCGACCATGCAGCGGACGATCGGCTCGTCGACCATGACCTCGAGCGGCGTCTCCGACCGGACCGGCGCGCCCGGGGCCCACGCATAGACCCGGCCGCGATAGCTGCCGAAGTGCCCCACGTCGACCGTCACCCCGCCGATCACGCACGGCGCCGAACCCGAGACCGACGCGCCATCGTCATCCGCGAGCTCGATCGCGACGCGATGCGGGTCGCCGCACGCCAGCGGATCCCACGCTGCCACGACCCGCGCGATCGGCGCGCCGCCCGCGACCGGCGCATCCATACACGCGCCGAGCGCGCCGACCGAGATCGCCCCGAGCACAGCCACCACCCACGGAGAGCACAGAAGCCACAGCAACGAACGCATGCGCTGCGCCTTCGCACCCCGCATGCCACGCGCATCGCCGCGAAACTACTCACCCGTGCGTCCGGGTTTCGGCCGGATTCCGGCCATCCGTCCGCCTACCGGACAAACCCGGACACCCCGAAACGAAAACGCTCGCGAGCGGGCCGATGCCGCAACGAGCACGTTGCGTTGGATCAGGCCCGCGCGCGAGCGGGTGACCGATCAGGGCCACCCCTCGTCATCGCATGTGCGCGGAGGACTAGTCCGACTTCATCGCGGTCAGCATCGCGCTCTTCTCGGCGGCGCTGAGCGCGTTGAACGCGGCCTTCGAGGCAGCGGCCTGACCGTCGTGGGCGGCGATCGCCGCCTCGATGGTCGACGCGCGGCCGTCGTGGAGGAACTTCGTCCGCGCATGGAGGCCCCACAGCGGCGCGGTGCGCATCAGGCGCGTGGTCGCGACCGAGTCCCCGTCGTTGCCGATCTGGTCGCCGAGCGTGCCCATGTCGTGGAGGAGGAAGTCCGAGCGCGGCCGGAACGTGAAGTTGCCCGGGACGCCGTTCGCGGGGTGTGCAGGCGTGGTGTAGTCCTTGAGCAGGTGACAGCCAGCGCACCCGGCCTTGTTGAAGGCCGTGCCGCCCGCGAGGTTGGTGTTCGGATCGATCGCGAGCCGCGGCAACGGAGCCAGGAACGTCATGTACTTGAAGAACAGGTCGACGTCATCCTGGATCTCGCTGAGGCCGCCGGCGCAGCTGCCGACGCCGTCATCGGTGCCGGCCGGGATGCCGGCTCCGCCGGGACCGCGATCGTCGCAACCTGCGGGCTGCGCGATCCCGTTGGGCTTCGACTCGGTGGCGAAGGTCAAGACCGACGAGCCGCCGATGCAGTGCTGGGTGGTGATGCCCATCTCGTTGAGGTAGGCGTCGGCCGAGAACTGGACCAGGCTGGCGATGCCGGCCTTCCAGCCGAAGCGACCCACGTGGGTCGAGTTGAGCGCCTGATTCGGGTCGGCCGGGTTCCCCAGCAGGACCCTCACGCGGTTCACGGTGCCGCGGATCGAGGTCGGCTGCGCGTTGGCATTCGCAACGATGACGGAGTCCGGAATCGCGTCGATGAGTCCGGCGCCGAACAGCGGGGTGGTCAGGCGGCCGACGTTGTGCACGGTCGCATTGGAGGGCTCGACCTCCAGCGGCACGGTGCAGGACTGTCCGCCCGAGCCGGTGAACGAGCCCACCGTGGACAGCTGGCGCAGCGAGCCACCCTTGTTCGCGAGGCTGTTGAACACGCCGTTGTCGAACCGGCCGAACCGGCGCTCGATCTGAACGCCGGCGCCGCCGACCGCGCCCTGGGTGTGGCAGTTTCCGCAGGCCTTCTCATTGAAGATCGGACCGAGACCGTCATCGAGGCCTTCCACGGTCACGAACGCGGCCTTCGCCGCTGCGAAGTCAGCGGCGGAGATGCCGGCAAGGGGATCCCCGTTCGCGGCCTCGATCGCCTGGTCGGCGGAGGCGAACTCCACCTCTTCAGAATCCTCACCGCCGGGCTGCTCGGCGCATCCGGCGACACCACCGGATATGATGACACCACCACATACCGCCAGTACCTTGGCGTGATTGCCTACTCTGCTACGAATGACATTGATCATTGCTGCTCCTGTATCTCTCAAGCGGTTACTTTGCTTTGCTATTGTGATTCTGAGCGTGAAGATACTTACTGACTTCGGGCCCTGAGGTTTCCTCCGTTGTGGCGCTGACGACACCCGAACCGACCTTCACGCACAAAAAGCAACGGTGTGCACCTCGCGACCGCCCCTCCAGCGGCAACGTGGTACAGC
>DATIPJ010000217.1:0-2412 GCA_035472155.1 Kofleriaceae bacterium | reverse complement strand
CGTCACCGCCATGCTCCGGCGGGAGGGCGCGTATGCGGCGGAGTAGAGAATAGCCATCTTCGTCTGGCATTCCGATGTCGCTGACCAGCACGTGCGGAGGATTGGAGATCAGCGCGGAGTACGCTTCGCGCGCAGACCCAGCCTTGGTGACGAGCGCCCCCGCTTCACTCACCACATCGGAGATCAGCTCGCGCGCATCCGCATCGTCGTCCACCACCAGCACGCGAAGGCCGCGCAATGGGCGCGCACCGGCAGGTGACGGCTCGGCGGGCTCCTTGCGTGGCTGGAGAGCGTCGACGTGGGCGGGCATCGCCACCGTGAACGTCGCCCCCTGGCCGGCGCCCTCGCTCTCCGCGGTGATCGTGCCGCCGTGCGCCTCCACGAGATGTCGTGCGATGGCGAGCCCCAGGCCGAGACCGCCGCGCTGGCGCGTGATCGAGCTATCGAGCTGAAGGAACCGCTCGAAGATCGTCGCGAGATGCTGCCGAGGAATTCCCTTGCCCGTGTCGCGAACGATGATCCGCACCGACGATCCGACGCGTTCGCCGCGCACCTCGACCACGCCTCCCGCATCGGTGAACTTGACGGCGTTGGACAGCAGGTTCCAGACGATCTGCTGGATCCGGTCGAAATCGCCCTGGATGACGCCGAGGTCACCCGGCAGCTCCTCGACCAGCCGGAGCCGTCGCGCGTGCGCGGCCGGGCGAACGGAGTCCAGCGCAGCGCGCACGGCCGCGGCGAGGTCGACGCGACCGATCGCGAGGTGCAGCTTGCCGCTGCTGATCCGGGAAACATCGAGGATGTCTTCGACGAGGCGCGACTGCGCGGCGGCGTTGCGCTCGATCGCCTCGAGTGCCTTGTCGGGGTCGCGCGCGATCCCGCGGCGCAACATCGAGGTGTAGCCCACGATGGCCTGTAGCGGCGTGCGCAGCTCGTGGCTCATGGTGGCGAGGAATTCGTCCTTCATGCGGTTGGCGCGCTCGGCTTCCTCCTCGAGCTTGCGGCGCTCGATGATGAGCGCGGCGCGCCGCGCGAGCTCCTCGGCCAGCGCGAGGTCGCGATCCGTGTAGTGGCGTTCGGCTCCGGCGTACACGAAGGTGATCGTGCCGAAGACCGGGCCGTTGCCGCGCAGCGGAACGATCATCGCCGACCGCACGTCGAGTGCGCCCATGAGCTTCAGATGCTCGTCGTCGATCGCCCTCGCCTCCAGCTGCCCGGCGCGAATCACGGCGTGCAGCTCCGATCGCCCGGTGCGCAGGACGTTGGGGACTCCCCAGAGCGCACTGGGATGCGGTGGATAGCGATGGCCCACTTCACGCGCAAAGGCCGCCTTCGACGCATCGATGTGCTCCACGGCGATCTGGACCGGCCGTTCGAGCGCGTCGAGGACGTGGACGACGGAGAAGTCGGCCAGCCGAGGCACCGCCAGGCGAGCGATCGCCGCGAGCGCTTCGCGGTGGTCCTTGGCCTCGATCAGCTTCTCGGTCGCCGTCGCGAGAAACGCGCGATACACAAGCTCTCGCTTCTCCTCGGTCGCGTCGCGGAACACGAGCACGACGCCATTGATGGAGCCATCGGGATCGCGGATCGGTGCAGCACTGTCGGCGATCGGCACCTCTGTGCCGTTGCGCTGGCGCAGCACGGTGTGGTTCGCAAGCCCGACGACGACGCCCTCCCTGAGCACCTTGTCGACCGGGTTCTCGACGGCGGCACCGGTCTCCTCGTTGAAGATCGGGAACACCTCGTGCAGTGGCTTCCCCTCTGCTTCCTCGGCGTCCCACTGGGTCAGCCGCTCCGCGACAGGGTTCATGAAGCTCACCAGACCCGCGCCATTCGTGGCGATGACCGCGTCTCCGATGCTGCGCAATGTGGTTCTCCACAGCTCGAGTGCGCGGACGGTGCGCAGCTCCGCGAGCTTGCGCGCAGAGATGTCGACCGTGACGCCAAACCACTCGCGCACGTGACCCTCGCCGTCGGTGAACGGCACGGCCCGGGCCTCCATCCAGACATATTCACCGTCGACGCGGCGAAGACGGAACTGCACCTCGAGCCGTGTCCCCGTCGCCTTTGCATGGGTCCAGGCATCGCGAAGCACCGGCAGGTCCTCGGGGTGGACGGGATCCCAGGCTCGTTGCTCGCGCCAGTCGTGCTCACTCTGACCGGTGAAGCCGCGCCAGCTGGACGAGTCAGCGTTGGGCTTTCCGTCCTTGTCGGTGCTCCACACGATCGCGTGCGACGCCTCGATGAATGCTCGATAGGCGCGGTCGGTGAGATCTCGAGTGACCTTCGCGAACCCGATGTGGTGGCCGCTCGCGTCTCTCATCGGCGTGATCAGCGCGCTGGCCCAGAACTGAGAGCCGTCCTTGCGGAAGCGCCAGCCGAGATCCTCGGCCGGGCCCTGCTCGAGCGCGC
>DATIPJ010000216.1:0-10774 GCA_035472155.1 Kofleriaceae bacterium | reverse complement strand
AGCCCTGCGCGCCGGCCTTGCGCCAGACCTCGCGGTCGACCTGGCCCTGCTCGCGCCAGCGCTCCTGGTGCGGGCGGATATCGCGGTCGACGAACTGGCGAAATGTCTGACGGAACGTGTCGTGGTCGGCGTCGAACAGGGTGCGATCCATCGATCGGGTCTATAACATGCGCGCGCGTGGCATGGACCGTCGAAGAACCGGGGGCAACGCTCGCGGCGTTCGTGAAGGCCCGGGCCGCCGTCGCGTGGTCGGTCGCCAAGCGACACGTCGCCGCCGGCCGCGTGTTCGTCGACGGCGCGTGCGCGACCGCGATCGATCTGCGGCTCGCGGTCGGCCAGGTCGTCGAGCTGCGCACGGGTGCGCCGCGGCCGCGCGACCCGGCGCGCGAGGGCACGCTGATCTACGACGACGCGCACGTCGTGGTCATCGACAAGCCGAGCGGTGTGAACAGCGTGCCCTACGAGGACCGCGAGACCGGCACGGCGATGGACCTCGTGCGCGGCGCGTGGCGGCGCGCGGGCAAGCCGGCGACCAGCGTTCCGCTGCACGTCGTGCACCGCATCGACCGCGCGACCAGCGGGCTGCTCATGTTCGCCAAGACGAAGAAGGCCGAGCTCGGGCTGGCCGCGCAGCTCCGCGCGCACGCGATGGGCCGCAGCTACGTCTGCGTCGCGCACGGGCAGGTCCGCTCGCAGCGCATCGAGTCGTACCTGGTGCGCGACCGCGGCGACGGGCTGCGCGGCTCGACGACGCGGCGCGAGCAGGGCAAGCGCGCGGTCACCCATGTCGAGGCGCGCCAGGCGCTGATCCACGCCACGCTGTGCGACGTGCAGCTCGAGACCGGCAAGACGCACCAGATCCGCATCCACCTCTCGGAGGCCGGCCACCCGCTGGTCGGCGAGCCGGTGTACCTACGCGACTTCGCCGGCCCGGTGCTGACGGCATCGCGGCTCATGCTGCATGCGGCGACGCTGGGCTTCGAGCACCCGGTGAACGGCGCGCGGATCGAGCTCGCGTCGCCGTTGCCGGCAGACTTCACCGCTGTGCTGGACCGGCTTGTGCCTCGCATGCGATGACGTGACATGCCGTCTGCTCCGTCCGATCTCGTGATCCGGTTCTGCACATCGAACGACGTCCCGACGATCCTGCACTTCATCGCCTCGCTCGCCCGCTACGAGAAGCTCGAAGGCGAGCTGGTCGCCGACGAGGCCAAGCTCCATGCCACGCTGTTCGGCGCACGCCCGGCCGCCGAGGTCCTGCTCGCCGAGGTCGGCGCCAAGCCGGTCGGCTTCGCGCTGTTCTTCGCCACGTACTCGACGTTCCTCGCCAGGCCCGGGCTCTACCTCGAGGACCTGTTCGTCGAGCCCGAGGCGCGCGGCCAGGGCGTGGGCGTGGCGCTGATGTCGGCGCTGGCGCGGATCACGGTCGAGCGCGGCTGGGGCCGCTTCGAGTGGTCGGTGCTCGACTGGAACAAGCCGTCGATCGAGTTCTATGCGTCGCTGGGCGCGGTGCCGCAGAGCTCGTGGATCGTGAACCGGATGGTCAACGCGCCGCTCGAGGCGCTCGCGCGGCGCTGGCCGGGCACGATCGCCAGGCCGTGACCGCGCGTCACGGGATGGCGCGACAGATATCGTCGCTGCCCGGGCGGATGACGCAGCCGTTGGCGCACAGCTTCGGCATCGTGCCCGCGCCGGCCGCGCAGACGTAGAGCGTCTGCGGATCGCCCTCGAGCTTGTCGCCGCCGCAGTACTTGCCGCCGTCCTGGCAGACGGCGCTGGCCCCGCATGCATCGCTCTCGCCGGGGTGGACCACGCAGCCGGCGGTGCAGCGCCCGCGCGCGGTCGGCACCGCGCGGACATTGCAGCGGTACAGCGTGCTGAAGTCGCCGGTCACGGTGTTGCCGCCGCAGTAGAGCCGACCATCGGTGCATGGATTGACCGGACCGAGCGAGATCTGCAGCGCCGAATGCTGGTTCATGGCGATCATGCGCGAGGCGACGCCGGTGCCGAGCGCCGTGTCTGCGAGGATGCCGGCCGCGACCACGTCGACCCGCACCGGGGACGCATCGGGCAGCTCGAGGAAGATCGCGGTCGAGACCGGCAGCTGCAGCGGGCGGCCGGCGCTGGTGGCGGTGGTCGAGTGGAGGTCGCCGTAGACGACGTCGAGCTGCAGCTCGTCGATGGCATCGACGGTGGCCGAATCGATGTCGATGCGCAGGCAGGTCGCTGCGCCGTCGCAGGGATCGCTGTCGCTGCAGGCCGCGAGGAGCGCACCGAACGCGATGACCGACGCGGCGGCCGCGCGCACCCTCATGCCGCTGCGCCGATCATGGATGGCAGCCCGACGCCGTGCAGGTCACCGGCGGCAGCCCCGGAGGCGCGTCGCTCTGCGAGGCCTCGTAGATCAGCCCGCCCGCGGTGGCGGCGACCGCACCGATCGCAACCCAGAACCACCAGCGGTGCGTGATCGATGTCTGCTCGGTCCGCAGCTGGAACGTGGCGTAGTTGGTGCCGAACGCGCGCACATCGATCTGCGTCGACTGTGCCGCAAAGCCCGGCTTCTCGAGCGTGACCACGTGCCTCCCGGTGCGCATCACCAGCCGCTTGGCCGGCGTGTGGCCGATCGCCGGGCCGCCGTCGAGGCGGATCGACGCGCCCGCCGGCGTGGAGTCGATGTCGACCTTGCTGGTGTGCTGACAGCGATCGCGCAGCGCGACCAGCTCGGCCACGCGCGCATCGTCGGCGGGGACGCGCGACAGGAACGCCTCGATGTTGATCAGCGCGCTCTGGCAGTCATCGAGCTCGGCCTCGGCGAGCGCGAGCCAGCGGTACGGATTGGGCCGGTCGGGCGCCATCCGGTTGGCCTCGAGCAGCTCGTCGTGTGCGCGCGCGAAGTCGCCCGCGCGATAGGCCGCGACCCCGCGATCGAGGTGGGCGAGCGCGGCATCCTCGGTCGGGTCGGCGGCCGCTGCGGTCGCGGCGAGCTGCATCGCCGCGACGATCCACGCCACGTGGGATGTCATCTCGTGCGACGATATAGTGCGTGCGGCAGCGTCGCAACGCCGACCGCACGGACCCACATGCCCGCCGAGCGAACGATCGGAAACTACGTCCTGGGGCCGTTGCTCGGCCGCGGCGGCATGAGCGAGGTGCGCTCAGCGACCCACCGTTTCCTCGACGATCGCGTGGCGATCAAGCTGTTGCGCTCGACCGCCGGCGACGGCGATGCCCGCTCGGCGTTTCTCGCCGAGGCTGCCCAGACGCGTGCGATCGATCACCCCGGTGTGGTGCGGGTGATCGACGTCGGCTGCGACGGCGATGACTTCTACCTCGTGATGGAGCACCTCGACGGCGAGACCCTGGCCACGCGGCTCGCCCGGGGCACCCGGCTCGACGAGCCCACCGTGCGCCGGCTCGGTGCCGCGATCGCCGACGGCGCGGCGGCCGCCCACGCGCGCGGCATCATTCACCGCGATCTCAAGCCGGGCAACATCATGCTCGTCGGCGCGGCGGGCGAGCCGAAGAGCGTCGACTTCGGCATCGCGCGGCAGCTCGACCACCTCGCCGCGCGAACGACCGGCTCGCGGACCGGAACCCCGGCGTACATGGCGCCCGAGCAACTCACCGGCGGACTGATCGCACCGTGCGTCGATATCTGGGCGCTCGGCGCGATCCTCTACGAGGCGCTCGCCGGCCGCCTGCCCTTCGAGGGCTACGTCAACGGCCGCTGCCCACAGCTGTTCGAGACCCCGCGGCGCCTCGGTGACTTCGCGACGGTGTCCGCGGCGCTCGACGCCCTGATCGCCAGCTGCCTCGACCGCGACCCGGCGCGTCGGCCGCCATCGATGACCGCGATCGCCCGCGCGCTGCGCGGCGAGGCCGCCGAGGAGCGGATCACCGAGGATGTCGTGCCGCGTATCGACGGGCCCCGGATCGATGCACCCCGCACCGATGCACCCCGCACCGATGCACCCCGCACCGATGCACCCCGCACCGATGCACCCCGCACCGATGCATCCCGTACCGATGCATCCCGTACCGATGCATCCCGTACCGATGCATCCCGCACCGATGCATCCCGTACCGATGCACCCCGCATCGATGCATCCCGCATCGATACATCCCGGATCGATGCATCCCGGATCGACGCGCCGCGCATCGACGCGCCAGGCATCGACGCGCCGCGGACCAACGCGGCCCGGCTCGATGCGCACAACACCAGCGCGCACAAGGTCGACGCACCGAACGTCCCGGCGCCGGTGACCGCCCCTCGTCGGCGCATCGCCATCGTTTCCCTGACCACCATCGTGGTGCTGGCCGCAGTCGCGATCGCTTGGAGCTCCCGCGAGCACCCTGCGCAGAGCGCACCCGCCCACACGCCGTCGAGCACCGAGCCCTTGCCGACGAGCCCTGATCCAGCGCCGGCCCCCGCGCAGGGAAGCCCGCCACCGACCGCCGACGACAGCGCGGCGAACGGCTCCGATGTGCCGTTGAGCGGCGACAAGGCCGCCGCCGCCGGCTCTTATTCTCCGACGGACGATGACGATGCTGTGACCGCGACGCCACCCGAGCCACCGCCCCGCCGCTGGAGCACACCGTTCACCGTGCTCGTGCGCAGCGCACCGGCGGGCGCGAGCGTCATCGTCGGCGGCAAGCGCGTGGGTGTCACGCCGGCCTCGATCTCGTTGCGCGCGCCGGCCCAGGTCCTGATCACGCGCAGCGGATATCAGCCATCGCGCGTGCGGGCCGAGCGCGCGGGGCCGATCCTCGTGCGCCTGGTGCCGCTGTCGCGCACTCGCGAGCGCCGGTCGCCGGCCGGAGAGACGCTCGACTGATGGCCGATGATCCGCGCACCACCGAGGCGCTGACGTCGTCGCGGCCGGTGCGCGTGGTGGTCCGCGAGTGCCGGCTGACGGTGGTCGGCGGCGAGCGCGATGGCACGCCGTTCCTGTTCGCCGCCGAACGCATGGTGATCGGCGCCGATCCCAAGGCGGACCTCGTGATCGACGACGCCGCGATGTCGAAGTTCCACTGCGAGATCCGGATCGCCGACGGCGCGGCCACGGTGCGCGATCTCGGCAGTCGCAACGGCACGCTGATCGACCGCGTGCCGGTGATCGAGGCGCCGCTGCGCGACGGCGCGCTGCTCGGGCTCGGCCGCACGCAGCTGCAGTTCAACGTCGGGACGCGCGAGGTCGAGGTGCCGCTGTCGCCGCGCGAACGGTTCGGCCGCCTGCTCGGCCGCTCGGCCGCCATGCGCGCCACGTTCGCCGTGCTCGAGGCCGCCGCAACGAGCGACAGCACCGTGCTGCTGCAGGGCGAGAGCGGCACCGGCAAGGACCTCGCCGCCGAATCGATCCACCACGAGAGCGCGCGTCGCGACGGGCCCTTCGTGGTCGTCGACTGCGGCGCGATCCCGGCCAACCTGCTCGAGGCCGAGCTGTTCGGCTTCGAGGTCGGCGCGTTCACCGGCGCGACGGCACAGCGCATCGGTGCGTTCGAGGCCGCCGTCGGCGGGACGATCTTGCTCGACGAGATCGGCGAGCTCGCGCTCGATCTGCAGCCCAAGCTCCTGCGCGCGATCGAGCGCCGCGAGATCCAGCGCATCGGCGGTACCCAGCGCATCGCCATCGACGTACGGATCGTCGCGGCGACCAATCGCAACCTCAAGGCCGAGGTCAACGCGCGCCGGTTCCGCTCGGACCTATATTTCCGGCTCGCTGTGCTCGTCGTGACGGTGCCGCCGCTGCGCGACCGCGCCGCCGACATCCCGCTGCTGGTCGGCGCGCTGCTCGACGACCTCCACGCCGGCGACTCGGCGATGGCCAGCGCGCTGCGCGGCGGCGAGCTCCTGCCCGAGCTATTGCGCCACGGCTGGCCGGGCAACGTGCGCGAGCTACGCAACTACGTCGAGGCGTGCGTCGTCCGCCAGGAGCGCGCGACCACGACCAGCACCGCAGAGCCGGCGATCGACGTCGCCCTGCCCTTGCGCGTGGTGCGCGAACGCTGGCTGCGCCACGTCGAGCGCCGCTACCTCGAGCAGCTGCTCCTGATCCACGGCAACAATGTCAGCGCCGCCGCGCGCGCCGCGGGGATCGATCGCGTGCATCTCCATCGCCTGCTCGCCCGCGTCGGCCTTCGCTAGTCGATCCACGCGCCCCCGCGTCGAGCCTCCGCACGATCGCCGCCTCACCCCGCGTCGAGCCTCCGCACGATCGCCGCCTCACCCGCGTCGAGCCTCCGCACGATCGCCGCCTCACCCGCGTCGGGTCTCCGCACGATCGCCGCCTCACCCCGCGTCGGGTCTCCGCACGATCGCCGCCTCACCTGCGTCGTGCATCGCTAGATTGGCGAACGATTTAGGCGGCCTTGCACTGCGGTTCAGCGCAGTCTGCGCGGTGATCCGTTTCAAGTTACGATTAGGCATTCGTCGGCACAACGTCGATTCTCCTTGACGTGTGCGCGCTGCTCCATTTGACGAGCTTCCAAACCTTCTCGTGATCTTCATCAGGGCTCGCCAGAATGTGCTATGTGGGCCGATTTAGCTCCCCACCCTCTTTTCTCTCCCACGACTGCAGATCATCGGTCTACGCGCATTCCATAGCTCCGAAACCTCGTGTGTTACAAGCGAATCGCATAAAGCAGGAGAACGGTGATGCTGCGCGAAGAGATCGACGAAAAGGCATTGGAAGGCGAAGCCGCGTACACGTGGGCGCCGGCTCCGCCGCGCGAACCCGCGCACCACGAACCCGCGCACCACGAACCCGCGCATCGCGTACCATTGCTCGACTGGCGCGTAGTCGACCGCGCACTCCAGGACATCCGACATAGCCGCGCTGCCCTCGATGCCGAGGAGATGTACTGGCTGCGCGAGGCCGACAAGCTCCAGATCTGGCGCCCGCTCGGGCTCGTCTCAGCCCTCGACTACCTCGAGCGCGTCCTCGGGTACGCGCCGCGCACTGCCCAGGAGCGCCTCCGCGTCGCCCGCGCCCTTGGCAGCCTGCCGCTCCTCTCCGCCGCACTTGCCGACGATACCCTCACATTCTCCGCCGTCCGCGAGCTCACCCGCGTCGCCACGCCGAGCAGCGAAGCCAAGTGGATCGCTGACGCCACCGGCAAGAACCTTCGACAGATCGAGGACAGCGTCGCCGACCATCGCCCGGGCGACAACCCCGACGATCCCCCCGATCCGAAGGCGCGCCCGCACATCGTGCGCTTCGAGCTCAACGCCGAAACCTACGCGCTCCTTCGCCAGACCCGCACGGTCCTCAACGACGAACGCGGTGAGAGCCTCTCCGATGATTCTCTCATCGCCGCACTCTGCAACGCCATCCTCGACGGTCCCGCCGCCACCGAGCCCACCGGGCGCGCCAAGTTCCAGATTGCACTCACCCTCTGCCGCCGATGCCAGCAAGGCTGGCAGGAAGGCTCGGGCGCGCAAATCCCTGTCGACCGCAGCGTCGTCGAGCGCGGCCTGTGCGACGCCCAGCACATCGGATCAATCGACGGCGCCGCACCCGAACGCGCCCACCAGGACATCCCGCCCAGCGTCGCGCGCTTCGTCCGGCGGCGCGACGGCGGACGCTGCCGCGTCGACGGCTGCCGGTCCGCACGCGGACTCGAGCTGCACCACGTGATCCACCGCGCCGACGGCGGCAGTCACGAAGCCTCTAATATCATATTGTGCTGCTCGAGCTGCCACCAAGCACACCATGCCGGACTCATCGCGATCTCCGGAACAGCCGACAATCTCATCGTTCAACGCCCCAACAGCTCGGTGCGTCGCATGACCACGACCCAGCGATCAAAGTCCGCCGATCGCCCCGCAACGAGCGCGCCGCACCGCTCCCCCACTGGTTCCGCCTCCACGACCCGCGCCCACCTGGACGCCCCCGCGACCCGCGCCCACCTGGACGCCCCCGCGATCCCGACCCCCGCGACCCACGCCCACGTGGACGCCCCCCACCCTCGAAGAGCTCCGACTCGCGCCCACGTGGACGCCCCCGCGATCCCGACCGCCGCGACCCGCGCCCACGTGAGCGCGCCAGGCCGGCTTGACCTTGCCGTCTTGCGCGTGGAGGCAAAGGCCGCACTGGCTCAGCTCGGCTGGAAGCCCGCGATCGTACACACAGCGGTCGCAGGGGCGATCGCTGCCCTGGGTACGGACGTCACCTTGGAGCGGCTGATCTTCGAATCGCTGCGACGCTGTCCAGTGCCGAGGGCTTGAACCATCGCGGTCTGCTCACGAGTGTCGAGTGGTGCGGCGAACCAGCGACTGTCTTGCCTGCGCGACAGCTCCGCCGAGCATATGTTCGGATGATCATGCGACCGACCGGTGATCGGCCGCTCGACACGGCTCGACCCGTGACCTGGCGCCCCCATGGCGCGCGTTGCGCCCGCCAGATCACCGGTCTCGTACCATCGCTCACCGTCCTGGCTCTCGACTCCGCGCTTCCAGAAGAGGTATGAATAGATATCTTTCTTCTTGATACTTAATTAAATAAATGGAGATTGCGCGCATGGGCACGGCGCGGTGAGTGGTGTGGGCAGGCGCGCCACGTAGGTGCCGTGGCAGCTGCGCGCGGCTGTCCACACCAGTCACGGCGCACCACGAGACGAGCGGAACGGAGCGGCCGACACCGGCTCCCGCAAACGGGCGCCACGTGCGAGTGCGTCAGCGCTGCCGCGAACGCGCGCCACCTGCGAGTGCGTCAGCGTTGCCGCGAACGCGCGCCACGTGCGAGTTCGTCAGCGCTACCGCGAACGCGCGCCACCTGCGAGTGCCTCAGCGCTGCCGCGAACGCGCGCCACGTGCGAGTGCGTGAGCGCTGCGACGAGCGCGCGCCACTGCGAGTGCGTCACCATTGCCCATGAGCGCCGGCGCTGCGCGCCGCCGTGCACCCGAGGCCCGCATGAACACGATGGGTTCAGATGGTTGGAGCCCTAGCTAGTTCCCGGGTCAAAACACGATTTCTCGTCGGAGATTCGCCTGCGACACGGCGGAGCCGCGCAGCGCGCCGACTTGGTCCGGTAGGTCGGGATACCGGATTCGCTGGCGGCATCGTCGTGGATCCGAACGCGGGCGGAGTTGTCCAGCGCGGTCGCGTGAAGCGCCGCATCACGAGGCGAGGCGACCGTGGTTCGGTTCAGCTGGGCTGGCGGCGTGCGAGCAGCAACAGGTTGGCGGTCACGATCGACGCCCAAGCATATGCAGTGAACGATCGCAGGGACCTCCAGGTGCAGCGAGTCCAACCGACGCACCGCTTGAGAAAGGAGATCGTCGCTTCGATACCTGCGCGAAAATTGCGGAGCGTCCGGAACGATGCTTTGTCGCCGGCCATTTCCTCGACGGTGATGCCTTTCGCCTTGGCAAAGACGACGTCGCAAACGTCGAGCCGCTTGATCTCCTCAAAGTTGGCGCGCGACGAGAATGCACCGTCGAAGCACACCTGCTCGGGAGCACTCCCATACCGCTCCATGTGCCGCTCGACCATGGCGATGGCAAGCGTGGAGTCTGCAGGGTTGCCCTTCTCGACGTGGCAATCGGTGATCAACCCCGAGGCGCCTGTGGCGAGGCAGAGCTTGTGCCCGTAGAGCGTGTCGCGGCGGTCTTTGACGATGATGTCGGTGTGGGTTTCGAAGATCGAGACCAGCTTCTCACTCGAGGGCACCGTTTCACCGAGCACGACACGGCGATGGGTTTGCGCCACCACTCGTCGAGCAAGCGCCACGTAGTGCCGCAACGAATCGAGCAATCCGAGGATCATCGGGTGTGTGAGCTCCCGCGGCGAGTATTTCGAGGTGAACGCCGCGAGGACACGTTCCGCCGCGGTCACGGTCTTGTTCGAGACCTTGAGCAGGTCGTGATACAGCGGTATCCGATCATCTTGATTGCGGGCGTGCAGGATTCCGAGCGCCCGACGCTTCGCACGCCGATGGTGGTTGCTGAACGGTGCGTCGACATACTCTCGGGCTTGGTTCATGAGCCTTACCAGAACGCGGACCGAGTCCACGAGCAGCGACGAGTCAGTTGGCTCGTGGATATTCGTCTCCACCACCGTGCAGTCGATGCGGATCTTGTTGCCATCATCGATCTCGTCGTCGATTGCGTGCTCGACGAGGACCACATTGATTCTCTCGAGCGTGAGCGCTTCCACCTTCTTGACGTTTCGCTGGAGGGTCTTCTGGTTGGGTATTGGGCGCCCGACATCGAAGCGGCAGAACGCCCGATAGCTGATCGAGTCGGCAAGATGGAACGCGAGCTCGTGGTAGCTGAACCCGCCGAGTTGCTTCACCAGGATCACACGCAACACCTGCTCGCCGCTCATTCCCTCCCGACCGCATCGAGAACTGACCTTGCGGCCCAGGCGACCGACGAGATCGGCATGCACCCATTTCGCAACCTCCGGGTGCTCGTCAAGGACTCGGCTCATCGCTCGAAGCTCGCGAGAATGAACATGGGTGTGGAACGCTGGCACCAGCACGAGCTGGTCTGGCAGAATGCGGCGCATCGGGGCCTCGTTTCGATGGAGGTCAAGCGCCGGAGAACCGGGGACCCCGATGCTTCTATTTCCGGAGTCTTCGTCGGAAATTTGCCTTTCGGCGCGCGCACTTACGCGTTTTGATCCGGGAACTAACTAACTAAGCGCTCGGCGCGGTGATGTCAGCAGCCCGGGAAGCACGCGGTGCCGAGCCGCTCGGCGGCCTTGGCGCGCGTTGCGCTTGCGATCTCGAGCAGGCGCCCGACGGTGGCCTGGGCGAGCTGCTCGAGCTC
>DATIPJ010000215.1:0-7145 GCA_035472155.1 Kofleriaceae bacterium | reverse complement strand
CCGATCGATCTCGGCGGCGCGCCCGGCACCGACACCTACTTCGCGCTGATCGGCACGCTGCTCGATCGGGTCACTGCTGCCGCCGGCGCTGCTTCCGGCGCCGCGGCGAGATAACGGACGGCCATGGGGTACCTCGCACAGCTCGTCGACATCAACGGCCTGCCGCTGCTGTCCTGCCTCGCGGTGTCGGGCGTGCTGGTCTACCTCGGCATGCACGTCGTCGAGCGCAAGGTGATCTTCGTCGACCTCGCGCTCGCCCAGATCGCCGCGCTCGGTGTGATGTGGGCGATCCTGATGGGCTACGATCACGAGACCGACACGCTGCCGGTCAGCCTGTACTCGCTCGCGTTCACCGCGCTCGGCGCGCTGGTGTTCTCGATCACGCGGACCCGCCACGAGCGCGTGCCGCACGAGGCGCTGATCGGCATCATCTACGTCGCCGCCAGCGCGGGTGGGCTGGTGCTCGCCGACCGGTTCGCGCTCGGCACCGAGGCGCTCAAGGAGCTGATCGCCGGCCGGGTCGCGCTGGTGACCCCGGAGATCGTCGGCAAGCTCGCGGTGACCTGCGCGGTGGTCGCGATCGTGTTCGTCGCGCTGCACCGGCGATTCATGCGGATCAGCCGCGACCCGGCGGCGGCCGAGGCCGAAGGGGTGTCGCTCCGCGCGTGGGACTTTCTGTTCTATCTGCTGTTTGGCGTGCTGATCACGCAGTGCGTGTCGGTGCTCGGCGTGCTGCCGGTGTTCGCGTACCTCGTGATCCCGGCGGTCGCCGGGGCGTTCCTGTTCAGCTCGGTGCGCGCGCGGCTGATCTTCGGCTGGGTGTTCGCCGGGGTGATCAGCCTCGTCGGGCTCGAGACCGCGCGGCTGTCCCAGCTCGACCCGGGGCCCACGATCGTCTGCCTGTTCGCCGGCGCGCTCGTGCTGCTCGGGGTCGTGCTGTTCGTGCGCGCGCGCAAGTCGGGCACGGCGGTGGCGCGCGTCGTCGGGTTCACCGTGCTGTTCGCGCTGTTCCTCGGCGGCACGCTGTGGTTCCGCAAGGCGGCGCCGACCGACGAGCTCACGGTCGCGCTCGAGTTCGCGCGCACGCCGGACCCGACGCGCATGCGGCAGGCGATCGACAGCTTTCGCAGGTTTCCCGACGCCAAGGCGCGCTGGGTGCCGCTGGTGGTCGGGATGCTCGGGCAACCCGATCCGGTGACGCGCGATGCGGCGACGAAGTTGCTGGGTGAGACGCGCGCGACCGAAGCGGTGGGCCCGCTCGGCGCGCGGCTGGGCAAGGGCATCGAGACCGAGGACGAGGTCCGCGAGCGCACGGTGCAGGCGCTGCGGGCGATCGGCGATCCGCGCGCGGTGCATGCGCTGGTCGATGCCGCGGAACGCGACAGCGAGCCCGACCTCGCGGTCGAGATGGCGGTCGCGGCGTTCGAGCTCGCCGGCCCCGGGCAGGACGCCGACCTGCGGCGCGCCGGCGACGTGCTCGTGAAGGTGATGTCCGACGACGGCGCCCCCAACGGCGCGCGCCGCGATGCGGGCGATGCGCTGCGCGCGCACGTGACGGTCGATCCGTGCTGCCGCGACGACGCCAAGGCCGCGGCATGGTGGCGCGAGCACCGCGATGCGATGACCTGGCAGGCGGCCGCGCGCCAGCTCACTGCCGCGTCCGGCGGCTGAGGCGGCGCGTCCGCGATCGCCGACTCCAGCGAAACGCGTCCGGCACCATGCCGGCAAACCAGCAGCATGCCGGCCGGCGATCGACAGCGTGGGACCAAGAAGCAGCGCCGCACGCGAGCGCGGCGAGCGGGGGCCCGATCGTCGCGCAAGCGTGCAGCGCCGGCATATAGATCGTCGAGCCGCGTCTCCGGTTGATAGCGCTGCCTCGCGACATCTTGCGACACTCGACGTGCCGCACCGAGACACGCGGGCTCGCGAGCGTGCGGTCTGGACTTCCCGACACCGATCTGATGTCGTTGCGGTGTGAGTGGAGGCCATATGCGATCTCGAATCCTGCTCTGGACTCTCGCCGGCGCGCTGTGCGGCTCGTCGAGCGCGTTCGCACGAACTGGCTATTACCAGTTTCCCGATCTGCACGACCACGCGATCGTGTTCGCCGCCGAAGGCGATCTGTGGACGGTCGCCGATACCGGGGGCACCGCGCGGCGGCTGACGACGCACGCCGGCGGCGAGTACTTCCCGAGGTTCTCGCCCGACGGAAAGTCGATCGCGTTCACCGGCGAGTACGGCGGCAATCGCGACGTCTACGTGATGCCCGCCGAGGGCGGCGAGCCACGCCGGCTGACCTGGCACCCCGATCAGGACGAGGTGATCGACTGGACGCCCGACGGCAAGCGCGTCATCTTCCGCACCCGCGCAGGCAACGACACCACGAGCGGCTTCGAGTGGCACCTCTACAGCGTCGCGCTCGAAGGCGGCGACCCCGAGCTGATGCCGCTCGGCTGGGCCGGCCGGCTCGCGATCGATCCGCAGAGCAAGCGCTGGGCGTTCAACCGCTCGAGCGTCGAGTTCCGGACCTGGAAGCGCTATCGCGGCGGCACCGCGCCGAGCATCTGGGTCGGCGACCCCGACAAGCGCGACTACAAGGAGGTCACCAAGGTCCCCGGCGCGGCGGCGTTCCCGATGTGGTCGGGCGGCCGCGTGTTCTTCCTCTCGGATCAGGGCGGCACCGGCAACCTGTGGTCGATGCGTGCCGATGGCGGCGAGCTCAAGCGCGAGACCAAGCTGACCGACTGGGACGCGCGCTGGCCCTCGGTCTCGCCCGATGGGCGCATCGTGTTCTCCGCGGGCGGCGACCTCCACATCTACACGCCGAGCGGCGGCAAGGACCAGAAGCTCGAGATCGATATTCCGAGCGAGCGCCAGCTGGCGCGCGTGCGCTACCCCAACGCCGAGAAGAACGCGACGTCGTTCGAGCTGTCGCCGGAGGGCGAACGCGTGCTGGTCGTGACGCGCGGCGAGATCATGTCGGTCGCGGTCAAGAACGGCGTGACCTTGCCGATCACGCGCGGCAGCGCAGCGCGCGAGCGCGGCGCGAGCTTCTCCGGCGATGGCAAGTCGCTGGTCTACATCAGCGACGCGCCCGGCGAGGAGGAGCTTCGCGTGATCGATGCCTGGGGCCGCGGCCAGCCGCGCGTGGTCAAGCCCGCCGGCAAGACCGGCTGGCACTTCCCGCCGCTGATGTCGCCCGACGGCAAGTGGATCGCGTACGGCGATCAGACCCAGACGCTGTACGTGATGCCGGCCGCCGGCGGCGCGCCGCGCACGATCGATCACAGCACGCAGTCGGAGATCAACGAGTACGTGTGGAGCCCCGACGGCCGATATCTGGCTTATACGGTGAATCTGGTCACCGACTACTCGATGATCCGGCTGTTCGACACCGCGAGCGGCAAGACCGTATCGCTCACCGGCTCTTCGACCAACGACTACAACCCCGCGTGGGATCCCGAGGGCCGTTATCTCTACTTCCTGAGCGACCGCGCCGCGAACCCGGTGCTCGATCGCCGCGACGAGGAGAACGTCGAGATCAAGGTCACCCGGCCGTTCCTCCTCGTGCTGCAGCGCGACGGCAAGAACCCGTTCGCCAACACGGCGGGCATGCCGCCGGGGCCGGGCGACGCCGACAAGAAGCCGGACGACAAGGACAAGAAGGCCGACAAGAAGCCCGCCAGGCCGGTGCGCATCGACTTCGACGGCCTGGCCGATCGCTACGTCGCGTTCCCGGTGCCGATGGGCAACTACGGCGCGCTGACCGCGACCGCCAAGACCGTGTTCTACGCCGAGGGGGCGATCCGCGGCATGGCCGAGGGCGATGGCGAGCCGCCCGAGCTGACGCTGCTCGCGTTCGACCTCGAGAAGCGCAAGCCCAAGCCGTTCACCGACGGTGTGGTGCGCTACCGCGTGGCGGGCGACAAGCTCGCGATCCAGAAGAAGAAGGACCTGTTCGTCGTCGACGCCGGCAAGCCGCCCTCCCCCGAGGAGCTCGCTGACCTCCGCGTGCCGCTGCAGAACATGGTGGTCGAGCTCGCGCCGCAGGACGAGTGGAAGCAGATCTTCGACGAGACCTGGCGGCTGATGCGCGACTTCTACTGGGACGCCAACATGGGCGGCGTCGACTGGCGCGCCCAGCGCGACAAGTACCGCACGCTCCTTCCGCGGCTCGGCACGCGCGGCGAGCTCAACGACCTGCTCGGCGAGCTGATCGGCGAGCTGTCGACGTCGCACACGTACATCGGCGGCGGTGATGCCGGCGTCGAGGTGCAACCGGTGAGCACCGGCCTGCTCGGCATCGACACCGTGCGCAAGGGTGCCGGCTTCGAGATCGGCCGGATCTATCGCGGCGACCCGGCCGATGGCGTGCGCTCGCCGCTCGCCGAGCCGGGCGTGGATGTCCGCGCCGGCCAGTTCATCCTCGCGGTCAACCATCGTCCGTTCGCCGCGGGCCAGCCGTTCCTCGCCGCGTTCGAGAACCTCGCCGAGAAGGACGCCGTGATCACGGTCAATGCGCGGCCCGACCTGACCGGGGCGCGCGACGTGGTCGTGCACCTGCTCGGCTCGGAGCGCAAGCTGCGCTACGCGGACTGGGTGCGCCGCAATCGCGAGTACGTCGCGAGCAAGACCGGCGGCAAGGTCGGCTATGTCCACCTGCCCAACATGGGCGCCGAGGGCCTGATCGCGTTCGACACCTGGTTCTATCCGCAGATCGACAAGCAGGCGCTGATCGTCGACGTGCGGTGGAACGGCGGCGGCTTCGTCTCGCAGCGCATCCTCGAGCGCATGCGGCGCAAGGTGATCGCCGTGTTCCACTCGCGCGGCGGCTCGACGGCGACCTACCCGGTGCGCTCGGTCGACGGCCCGCTGGTGGTGCTGACCAACGAGTACGCGGGCTCCGACGGCGACATCTTCCCGACGGTGATCCAGCTCGACAAGCTCGCACCGGTGATCGGCATGCGATCGTGGGGTGGCGTGGTCGGCATCCGCGGCGACAAGCCGCTGGTCGACGGCGGCCAGCCGACCCAGCCCGAGTTCGCGTTCTGGGATCCGCACCAGCGCTGGGGCACCGAGAACCGCGGCGTCATCCCCGACATCGAGATCCAGAACCTGCCGCAGGACGTCGCGCGCGCGGTCGATACCCAGCTCGACCGCGGGCTCACCGAGGTCCAGAAGCTGATGGCGCAGCACCCGGCGCCCAAGCGCGACTTCGGGCAGATCCCCGACCGCAGCCGCAAGGCGTTCGAGAAGCGCGAGCCCTGAGCCGCGCGGGCGGCGCGGGCGATCAGGGCGTGGCCTGGACGAGCATGCGCACGTGCTCGCGGTTGAGCCGCACCAGCTCGGCGACGATGGAGCGCACGGCGCTGCCGCCCGCCGCCACCTCGTGCGCGATGCGATTGGCCTCGGCCAGCGCGAGCCTGCGCCGGATCACGCGCAGGTAGAGGCAGATCTCGAGCGAGTCGTACTTCTCGAGCAGCCGGACCGCATTGCGGCCCCACTCGGCCGCCTGCTCGGGCGGCCGCGCGTGGATCTGGTGGTAGCTGAGCGCGCCGTCGAGGATACGCGTATGGGCGCCCGCGCCGTGCAGGCGAAAGTGAAAGTCGGTGTCCTCGAGCCCCCAGCCGACGAACGCCTCGTCGAACAGGCCGACCTGCTCGGCGAGCGCGCGCGGCGTCGACAGGTTGCCGGTCACGCCCGCGGTCCACGGGAACGCGAAGCCGGTCATCTCGGGGCCGTACTCGTCGAGGATGGGAACGAGGTAGCGCTCCCACCACGGCTCGGGGACGGCGTGCGCGGCCACGGTGTCGGCGAACCGCTCGCGGACGTCCTCGACGGAGACCAGCTCGGCGCGCGGCGCGGCGAGCGCACCGGCGACCTCGGGCCGGCGGGCCAATACCTCGGCGACCGTCACGGCCGCCACGTTCCAGTCGCGCGACCACAGCGTGAGCACTCCGCGTTGACGGCCGAGCGCGACGAGGGGGGCGCCAGACGACGCCGCGGCCGCGGTGTGGGCCTCGATGTGCTCGCGCACGAATCCCGGGGTCGCGAGCCGATCGTCGTCGCAGAAGATCAGGAGGTCGCCGCGCGCCGACCGCACGCCGGCGTTGCGCGCGGCTGCCCGGCCCATGTGAGCGCGCCGGAGGTAGCGTAGGTCGAGGGCGCCACCGACGCTGCGGGCGACCTCGCGGGTGTCGTCGTCGCTGCCGTCGTCGACGACCACCACCTCGAACGCCGGGGCGTCCTGCCGCGCGAGCGAGGCCAGGGTGCGGGCCAGAAACGGGGCCTTGTTGTGCGTTGGAACGATGAGCGAGGCCAACATGTTGCGATCGGGCGCCATCGACCGTGATAGCGTGCCCACTGTTACAGAAAATACGGGGGACTTCATGCGCCGCGCACGAATGCTGTCGTTGCTGTTGTGGACCTCTGTAGGTTGCGGGGGCAACGAGCGCGTCGGGCACCTACCCGATGCGCCGCCCGCCGGCGAACCGGGGATCGATCTCGTCACCGGGGGGATGATCGCGTTCGGCGATGCCGATTGCGGCACCACCCCGGCGCCGCGCACATTGACGTTCAAGAACACCGGGACCGCGCCGCTCAGCTGGTCGGCGACGATCGATGGCGACGGGTTCGCGATCACCGGGGGCGCGTCGGGCGAGGTCGCGCCGGGCGAGAGCGCGGCGATCTCGGTCGCGCCCGAGGCGATCCCCAGCACCGCCGCGGTCGGTCAGCCGATCGTCGCGATGCTCGTCGTCGAGAGCAACGCCAGCGACGACACGATCGCGGTCCAGCTCGCGGTGACGCCGCACGGCGGCTCGCTGCATGTCGCCACGGCCGCGATCGGCTTCGGCCAGGCCCAGCTGACCGAGACGCTGTCCGAGGAGCTCGAGATCACGAACACCGGCGACCGCGCGATCCAGCTCGCGCTCGGCGCGCCGTCGAACCCCGACTTCACCGACGCGTGGGCCGCTGCGCCCGCCCCCGCCGAGGTCGCCCCCGCGGCATCGCTCGCCGGTGCGATCGCACACTTTCGACCGACCACGGCAGCGATCGAGAATGCGGTGATCGCGATCGCGGCGACCGGGCCCGTGTGCGCCGGCGATGCGCCGGAGATCGCCGTCACCGGCGAGGGCACGACCGCC
>DATIPJ010000214.1:0-3806 GCA_035472155.1 Kofleriaceae bacterium | reverse complement strand
TCGGGCCCGCCTGCGATATCTATTCGCTCGGCGTCATCGCGTACGAGGCGCTCGCCGGCGAGCTGCCGTTCGACGGGCGGACGCTCGCCGAGGTCGTGTACATGCACCTGACGCGTACGCCGGCGCCGCTCCGCCAGCGCTGCGATGCCCCCCGGGAGCTGTGTGACCTGGTGGGCCGGATGCTCGAGAAGGAGCCCGGGCTGCGGCCGTCCGCGATCGAGGTTCGCCAGACCTGTCGCGCGATCGCGATCGCGCTGGCACCGTACGAAGCGATCGAGATCACCGGCGCCGACATGGTGGCTCGTCCCGCGCCGCGCGCCCGCAGCGCTGCCGAGGAGCTCGAGTACGGCAACACCGAGATGCTCCCGTCGCTCAAGGCGCGCTGGACTCCGGACTTCGATCACGTCCCCGTCGTGATTGCCGCGCAGCGCAATCGCGTGATCGGCCCGCGCGCGCCGCGCGATCAGGTCGCGGGCGAGATCATTTCCAAGCCGCGTTGACGTGCGCGCCGCTTGCGTGCGCCCCTGACACGCTGAGCGGTTTTGCAACGTATCTCGCGTGAGCCCCTGGTGAGCCAAGGCATCGGCGCCTGCATGGGCGCCTTCGCGCACGGCGCGCCGCGGCGCACGCGATCTCTAGCTCCGACCAAGCTTGTCGACGCGCCACGCAGCCTCTTCCATCGATCACCGCAGGGCACGACACGTGCTTCTGCATCGAGAACACAACACGCTGTTTCAATCGCAATGGCCAGGAGACTCATCATGAACAAGAACGGAATGACCGGCACCGAGGACAACGCCGTCGACGAGAAGCTCGATTCGATCCGGGATTCGGTGAAGGGCTACGTCGAACGTGGCGCGCAGAAAGCCGACGCGATCAAGAGCAAGGTCGTCGAGGTCAAAGACGAGGCAATGAGTCGCGGTAGCGACATGCTCGATCGCATGGCCACGCTGGTGCGTGCCCATCCGCTCAAGGCGGTCGGCATCGCGTTCGGCATCGGCTACATCGGGATGCGGCTGTTCCGCCGCTGAACGTAGAGGAACCGGCTGGATGCGGCGCTGCTCGACGGCGCCGTATCTCGTTTCGGCCGTTTCGGCGGCCGGCCGTTTCGGCGGCCGGCCGTTTCGGCGGGCCCAGCCCTCAGCTCGTCGCTTTTGCGATCGCGCGCCGCTTGGTGATGAACAGGTAGCTCGTGAGGGCGAACACCACGGCCACGATGCCGAAGCCCGCCCACGGCGGCAGTCCGAGCGCGACGATCGCGAGCGAGATCGCCGTGCCGAGCATGATCGCGGCGACGGTCATGATCAGCGCAGCGACGCTGACGATCTTGACCTCCTCGCCGACGGTCTTGACCTGGGTGACCGCCTCGGCCTTGAGCTTGTCGACCTCGGCGATGGCCAGGTCGCGCGCATCGCTGATCACGCCGGAGATCAGCTCTGCGGGTTGTTCGTTGCGATGCTGCTCGATCTCGGGAGAGGGCATGAAGAAATTCGACGCAATCCGTGTGCCCCCGTCGAGACTCTGCGTCGATGGGTCGCGCGGCACGTGAATTGCTGAGATAGCCCGCATGCCGACCGACGACGTCGTGGATCCGAGCGTTCAGGAAGCCGACCAGCGCGCCGCCCGCGCGAAGCAATCTCTGCTGGCGCGCATGGAGATGCTCAAGCAGCGCTACACCGACGCCAAGCATCGGTTCAATCCGCAGGAGCGGATCGCGCGTTATCCCATCCAGGCGGTCGGTGCTGCATTCGCGCTCGGTGTGATCGCGGGGCTCGGCCGCGGCCGTCGCGAGATGCCCGGTGAGGCGCGCAGCTCGCTCAGCCGCGCGGCGCTCACGGGACTGGCGGCGGTGGCGCTGCGCTTGGTGCGCGAGGCCGCGCTGACGCACGTTGCCCAGGCGGCGCACAACTGGTTGTCGGCGCAGGAGCGCCAGTCTGGCCAGGCGCCGGGCGCGCCGGGGTCGCAGACATCGAATGTCGAGCCGTTCCTCGAGCACTAGTCGCGTGTGGGCGCGGCTCGCCCAGGCGGCCGCGGTGGCTGCGGCGCTCGCGGTTCCTCGGGGCACGCGCGCCGAGGGGATCGACGGCGTGTACCTCACCGAGTCGTTCGGCGTGGCGTCGGCGGGCGGCCGCTTCTCGTCGATGCTCGGCACGCCGCTGCACCTCCGGCTCGCGGCCGGCGTGCGGGTCGGCAACGCGGCGATCGAGCCCTGGATCCTCTCCGACCTGCAGACCGATCGCGACGGCGCGACGCTGGGCATCGCGGGCGGCGATCCGCGGCCGGGCGCGGCCGACGTCAACGCGTGGGGCGTCGACTTCAAGTACATCGTTCCGCTCGAGAGCCACGTCTCGCTGTTCGCGCGCGGCGGGCCGATGGTCGCCGATGGCACCGGCGCGCTTGCCGGCTACCACGGACGCGGCATCGGCGCGGCGGCCGGCGCGCAGGTGACCGGCAAGGTCCGCGCGCTCGGCTTTCTGTGGGCGCCGCTGTTCTTCGTCCATCGCGGCCCGATGGTGACCGGCGCGCTGCTGATCGACGCGGGCTACGACTTCACCTTCCTGCGCATGTCCGGTGGCCCGCCGGTCAACCCGCGCATCGCGCACGTCAGCGTGGGTTTTGCGATCGGCTCCGCGTTCTGAGCACCGCGTTCTGAGCACCGCGTGGTGCGCAGGCACACATCGTCACCTCGCGACACCGACCGCAGCCCGATTTGCCGGCACGATCGCTAGCGACAGACTCTGCCGGGTCCGTCGGACACGGTCACGCAGGAGCGACCCTTGGGGCAAACCGCAGCACCGCCTTCGCAGCGAATCTCACAGCTCTTGAATTGTGGACCGCGCGGGCCGGCGAACCCGTAATAAGACACGCAGGTCAACCCAGGCGCGCATGCGTCGTCGGGGCCGCAGTTCTCGCCGATGCCCGGCTTCGTCGACGCTGACGGCGCGGGAGCAGGCGGCTCGGGGGCCGGCCTGGGCTGCGGCGGGACCGGTTTGGTCACCGGTCGGGATGGTGCCGGCGGGGCCGGTTTGGGGTCTGCTGTCGTTTCGGGGTGCAGCGCGTCTGGAGAAGGCTGCGACGCTGGTGGTGCCGCAGGCTCGGTGGGCGACGCAACCGGTGGTGGCGCCCCGTTTTGCTGCCCTGCGGCGACTGTATCACCCGATCCGGAACCAGGAGATACCGACGGCGACGAGGTGTGACACGCAATCAGAAGCAGCAACACACATGACTTCGCAACCATGCTCGTGTTTCGCATCCGCGCGGATCTCACGCAACCCGTTACCCCAACGCATGCCACATCTCGGCCCAGTCTCTGCTACCGTCCCGCTATGCGGGGACCAGGACATCGATGAAAACCATCGGTGTCGATCTGTGGGGCGATCAAGTTCGCGGTATTGGCGGCAACAACAACGTGACGTGTTTGCGTCCGTCGTCGACGACCAGGCCCCGCAAGAGCTTTCGCGAGCTATTCATCGAGGCGTACACAAGCTTTTCGGACCGTTGCCGAGAGGTGAGCGAGCCGGGCATTGCGCTGGTCGCCGTCGACGAGGTCACGGGCCGGTCGATGGGACTGGTGCGGCTGCTCGCGCGCGTGCAGCGCCACGTCGCCGCGATCGTCGGACGCCACGATGAATGCGATCTGTTTCTCAACGCGCACGGCAGGCTCGCGCTGCGCCACCTCGCCGTCGTGCTCGATCCGGTGTCGGACTGGCGCACCGGCGCAAACGTGCGCTACCGCGTGCTCGATCTCCGCACGACCGACGGGTTCATCGACGAGAACGATCGGCCGCTGCGCGGCCTGCGCTGCG
>DATIPJ010000213.1:0-3979 GCA_035472155.1 Kofleriaceae bacterium | reverse complement strand
GGCGCGGCGGCGCGGGCTCGATCCTCCTGGGTCGCACGATCACCAACCCCGACGGCACCTTCCGCGACGACTTTCCGGTCCCGCCGTCGATCAACCTCGCGAGCTACGACATCTGGCTGTCGAGCCCCGAGGACGCCTACTACAACGCCGCGCTCAGCGAGCAGTGAGAGCTCATGTTTGATCATGTCAAAATCGGAGTCAGCGACTATGCAGCGAGCAAGGCGTTCTTCCTCAAGGCGCTCGAGCCGCTCGGCGTCGTCGTGGCCGGGGAGGGGTCCCCGACCTACGGTATCGAGCTGATGCCTCCTGGCGACGACGCGTCATTGTGCCTGTTCCAGACCGAGGAGAAGCCGGCGCATCTTCACCTGGCGTTCAAGGCCGAGAATCGCGAACAAGTCCAGGCTTTCTATCGCGCGGCTCTCGAGGCCGGTGCCAGAGACAATGGTGCACCGGGTCTGCGCCCGCAATACCAAGGGCGCTACTACGCAGCTTTCGTGATCGGTCCGGACGGCCACAACATCGAAGTGGTCTGCCACGAACCCGAGACCTCCACGGTCGAGTAGCCGGGTCAGCCGAGGTTGACCGGGAGGGTGACGATGGTCGCGCCGCCCACGGCCGGGAAGTGAACACGGCCGACGGCGCGCTGGGTGCAGCCGAGCAGGCCGTGCTCGAACAGGTAGTGGGGCGCCTGGATGCGGCTGCGTGTGACGCGGCCGCGGCCGTCGACCAGCAGCTTCACCGTGATCGTCGCACGGAGGTCGGTGTCGAGGGCGGCTTGCACGACGCAATCCTTCACGCCGCCAGCCTGGCTGTTGATCACCTGGTTGATCTCGCCGTCGTCGAGCCCGCGCGCCTCGCCGCCGCCGGCCATGTCGATCGTGCGCGGCGGCAGCGCGACCTCGTCGCCGCGCCATTCGAGTGCGCGATCGGCGGCGGTCAGGACCGGCGGTGGCGGTGCGGCCTCGAGCTCCTCGGTGTCGTCGCGCTCGCCGGGCGCCGCGGCCGGGTTGGCGGCCGGCCGGCCTCGCTTGCGCGGCTTCTTCGGCTTCACCCCGGCGTCGGGGCTGACGATCACCACCGGCGGCCCCTGAGGCGACACTGCGACGGCGCGATGCGCCCACGGCGGGCGCAGCCCGAGATACATTGCTCCGGCCCCGACCGCCAAGCCGATGACGAGCCCGATCGAGCCACGCACGGCTAGCTTGTATCATGCGACGCGCGCCCCCGCCGTCGAACCGGCGATCGCGGCGTCGATCGTCCTGGCGGCGCTGGCGACCTACCTCGTGTCGCCGTTCGCGGTCCCTGCGTGGCTCGCGCTGCCGGTGGCGCAGGCCGCGCTCGCGATCGTGCCGATCGGCGCGGTGTTCGCGCTCCATCCGGCGCGGCCGCTCGCGGCGCTCGGGCTGCGCGGTGCGCGCCCGCGGTTCGTCGCGGCGGCGGTCGCGATCGGCGCCACCGCCTGGTACGTCAACATCCAGCTGGTCTCGCAGCTGCCGCTGCCCGAGCACCAGGCGCGCGTGCTCGAGGAGCTCGTCGAGCGGCCCCCGCTGTTGTCGGCGCTCGCGATGTTCGCGCTGGTGCCGGCGGTGTGCGAGGAGATCCTGTTCCGCGGCGTGCTGGCGCGCTCGCTGGGCCGGCGGTGGTCGTTGCCCGCGGCCGCCGCGATCTCGGCCGTGGTGTTCGCGCTCTACCACGTCTCGATCGTGCAGGCGCTGCCGACCCTGACGCTCGGCTTTCTGCTCGGGTTGATCGCGATCCGCGCCGACTCGGTGCTGCCGTCGATGATCGCGCATGCGATCAACAACGCGCTCGCAATCGCGATGTCGCGGGGCGAGCTGCCAGCCGCGGCGGGCTGGATCGGCGAGCACCCCGCGGCCACGCTGGCCGTGTGCGCGACCTCGACCGCGCTCGGCGTCGCCATCGTGCTGCGAGGCCCGGCGTGAGCGACGACAAGCTCGCCTTCATGACGCTCGCGCTGCGGCGCGCCCTGCCGTCGGAATGGTTCGAGCTCTCGCCGGTGGCCGCCCCGGCGATCGCCTCGTACGGCAGCGAGGGCCAGACGGCGATGGAGCTACCGCTCGCGCTGTCCGAGCTCGCCGACGAGTCGCGGCCGACGACGGTCGCGCGCCTGCTCTTGCCAGACGGCGTGCGGCTCCAGGACATCGAGGTGCCGTTCGCGCGACCCGAGCTGCCGGGCCGGCTCGGCAAGAGCCAGACGGTGACGATCACCGTCGCGATCGTTCCGGATGTGCGGCCGGATGTGCGGCCGGATGCCCGGCCCGACGCGCGCCCCGACGATCCGGTCGTCCCCGCGGGCTACTGGGTCTTCGTGCCCGCGCTTCGCCATGCGTGTTACGTCGGCCGCAAGGAGGACCTCGCGCGCCGGCTGACCGACGAGCTGGCGACGCTTCCGTCCGCGCTCGCACTCGATGCCGACGGCTGGCGGCGCCTCTTGTCGTACGCGCCCGCGACGCTCGAGCCGGTCGCCGTCGAGCTGTCGACCACGCCGCTCGCCCAGGCCACCGGACGCAAGGCGCTCGCCGACGCCGAGCGCAAGCGGCTCGCGGCGGTCACGCTCGACAGCGCCGGCCGCCGGATGGAGCCGGTGCGCCCGCCCCGCCCGGTGGTCGGCCGCGAGGACCTCGGCGCCGAGCTCGCGCGCGTGCTCGGCAGCCACCACCGCCGCGGCGTGCTGCTCGTCGGCGACGAGGCGGCCGGCAAGTCGGCGCTGGTCTGGGCCTGGCTCACCGCGCACGCAGGGACGGATCCCGGGGATCCCGGGGGAGCCCGGGGGCAGAGCCCCCGGGTGTGGGCCACATCGGCCGCGGAGCTCGTCGCCGGCGCCAGCGGTCTGGGCGAGTGGCAGGACCGGATCGCCGCGGTGCTCGCGGCGGCCGAGACGCTCGACGCGGTGCTCTACTTCGACGACTTCGGCGCGGTGTTCGCCGACCGGCCCTCGGAGGGCGGCATCGAGCTCGGCGCGGCGATGCGGCGGCACATCGTCGACGGCCGCGTCCGCGTGATCGGCGAGCTGACCCCGGGCGCGCTCGATCGCGCCGAGCGCCAGGACGTCTCGCTGATCGGGGCGATGCTGCGGATCGCGGTGCCGCCGACCGATCCGGAGACGACGATCGCGGTGTGCCATGCGTGGGCGGCGCACTGGGCGCGCTTCGCGCCGCACCGCCCGCAGATCGCCGCCGCCGCGGTGCCGACCGCGGTCGAGCTCGCGCGCCGCTACCTGCCCTACCGCGCGTTCCCGGGCAAGGCGGTGCGCCTCCTCGAGGACCTGCGCGCCGCCCACGACGTGCGCCGCGACGCGCGCGGCGCCGGGCCCCTGCTCGGCGAGCCCGAGCTGTACGCGGCGTTCTCGTGGGCGACCGGCATCCCGATCGCGCTGCTCGCCGACGACCGCGCGCTCGCCAAGTCCGAGGTCGTGAGCGCGCTGCGCCGCCGCATGGTCGGCCAGGACGCGGCCGTGCAGCGCGTCGCCGAGGCGATCTGCATCGCGAAGGCGCGCCTCGCACCCGCCGACAAGCCGCTCGCGTCGCTGCTGTTCGTCGGGCCGTCGGGCGTTGGCAAGACCGAGCTCGCCCGCTCGGTCGCCGCGTACCTGTTCGGCGCACCCGACCGCATGGTGCGGCTCGACATGAGCGAGTACACCGACCCGTGGGCGGCCGAGCGGCTGTTCGGCGGCGACGGCGAGGAGGGCCGCCTGACCGCCGCCGTGCGCAGCCAGCCGTTCGGCGTGGTGCTGCTCGACGAGATCGAGAAGGCCCACAGCTCGGTGTTCGACCTGCTACTGCAAGTGCTCGGCGAAGCGCGGCTCACCGACGGCCGCGGCCGCACGACGTACTTCCACAACGCGATCATCGTGCTGACCTCGAACCTCGGCACGCGCAGCGCGAAGGGCACGCTCGGCATCGCGCCCTCGATCAGCGAGGAAGAGCGCGAGGACCGGCGCTATCGCGATGCGGTGCTC
>DATIPJ010000212.1:0-6659 GCA_035472155.1 Kofleriaceae bacterium | reverse complement strand
CCTGCTGCGGCGGAGGTGGCGGCGGAGGTGGTGGCGGTGGCGCCGCCGGCTGGGCCTGCGCGATCTGCGGCGGAGGCGGCGGCTTCTTGTCGGGTGGCTTCACCTCGTCGAGCAAGCGCTCGGGGTCGATCTGCGGCAGGCGCTCGGCGGCCCGGGGCTCGATCATCGAGACCGTCAAGCCCAACGAAGACAAGGAGCCCGAGAACGCGCGCTTCCTGTCCGAGTACAACACCAAGGTCGAGAAGGAGAAGGTCTCGCGCGGCGCGCGCAACGAGCCGATGGTCGCCAAGGCCAAGCCCGAGGAGCTGACGGCCAAGGCGCAGCCCAAGGAAGAGCCGTCGGTCAAGCAGCAGGAGCCCGATCGCGTGCCCGGCAAGAACGAGCATGCGCCCGATGTCCCGGGGCACCTGTCGATGCGCAACCCGGGCGCGCTGTCGCCGGCCGAGACCGAGCAGGAGGCCAAGCAGCGCGGCTCGACGACGGGCGCCGCGGGCACGGTGGGCGACGGCTACATGCAGCGCAAGGGCGACGGCTCGCTCGAGCAGCAGCGCCGCGATCGCGCGGAGATCCCGCGCGGCCAGGCCGGCGCCGGCGGCGGTGCGCCGCAGGTCCCCAACCTCAAGCCCAACGAGGAGGTCCTCGAGCGGGCGCTCGGCGGCGGCTCGGTCGATCACCTCGAGGACGTCGAGAACGGTGACGAGACCGCGCTGTCGTCGAAGCGCTGGGTCTACGCGAGCTTCTTCAACCGGCTCAAGCGCCAGGTCGCTCAGAACTGGGACCCGGTCTCGGTGTGGCGCCGCCGCGATCCGACGGGCACGGTCTACGGCTTCAAGACGCGCGTCACCGAGGTGCGCGTGAGCCTGTCGCGCAAGGGCGAGCTCGCCAAGATCCTGGTGACCACGCCGTCGGGGGTGGTCGAGCTCGACGACGAAGCGGTCCGCGCGTTCAAGTCCGCCGGGCCGTTCCCCAACCCGCCCGATGGCCTGATCCAGAAGGACAACCTGATCACGTTCGCGTTCTCGTTCTTCTTCGAGATCGGCTCGCCGCATGTGCAGTGGCGGATGCCGACCTCGATGTGACCGCGCACTGCAGTTTTGCAGTCCAGCGCGACGCGGTCCGACCGCTGGCTCAGGATCCGACTGAACCGAACGCTCGTGAGGAATGCAGCGGCGTGTGCGACCGGTACACCGCCCGCAGCGACGTGATTTGGCCTTGCAGCACCAACTACATCTGTAGTAATCATACGTACGGTTCGTAGGATGGCTCGTTCTCCTGATCTCACATCTGCGGAGCTCCGCGTGATGAAGGCGCTGTGGGAAGTCGGAAGCGGTACGGTCGCCGACGTGCGCGCCGAGCTGGGCAAGCGCGGGCAAGAGCTCGCCTACACCACGGTGATGACGCTGCTCGGGCGGCTCGCCGCCAAGCGGGCGGTGGTCGCCGACCGCACGCGCGAGCCGTTCGTGTACCGGCCGGTGCATCGCCGCGAGTCGGTGCTGCGCGACCGACTGCGCGAGTTCGTGCGCGAGGTGTTCGACGGCCAGGCCGATTCGCTGGTGCTCAACCTCGTGGAGGATGAGTCGCTCTCGCGCGCCGAGCTGCGCGCGATCGAGCGCAGGATCGCCGAGGCCGAGCGCGGCGCGGGCAAGGACAAGAAATGATCGCGAACGGAGCGGACGGACCGGTATGACGGCGGCGGCGCGGTCGGTGGTCGAGTTGCTGGCGGTGATGGGGCTCCAGGGCACCGTACTCGCGCTGCTCGCGTTTGCCGTCGTACGCGCGGGCGCGCTGCGCCCCGGCTGGCAGGCGGCGGTGTGGCTGGTCGTGCTGGCGAAGTTCGCGCTGCCCTGGGGGCCGGCGCTGCCGTGGTCGCTCGCCGACCTGTTCGCGGCGTTCGGATCGCATCACGAGGGTGGGGCCATCCATGTCGCTCCGGCGGCGGGCCCGATCGCGGTGCACGCGGCGTCGCCGGGCTGGCTCGTGCTCGCCGTGGTCTGGCTGGGCGGCGCGGCGGTCGTGCTCGCCCGCGCGCTGATCGCGCAGCACCGCGTGACCCGCACGGCGCGCCTGGCGCCCGAGGCTCCCGTGCACGCCCGTGCGCTGCTCTCGGGCCTGTGCCGCCGCCCGCCGCGGCTCGTCGTCGGTGCGCCGTCGATCGGCCCGCACGTCGTCGGGCTCGTCCGGCCGATCATCGTCATTCCGCCCGCGCTGCTCGACGATCCATCGCTGCTCGCCGCCGCGCTGCTCCACGAGCTCGCGCACGTCCGGCGCTGGGACGCGCTCGCGCGCATCGTGCAGCTCGTCGCGTGCGCGCTGTTCTTCTTCTGGCCGGTCGTGCGCATGGCGAGCCGGCGGCTCGATCTGTCGCGCGAGGCCGCGTGCGATGCGTGGGCGCTCGAGGCCAGCGCGCTGCCGCGTCCGGCGTACGCGCGCCTGCTCGTCAGGATGGCGCAGCTGCGCGCGGTGGGCTCGAGCCTGGCCGCGCCGTTCGGGCTCGATGCCCGCGTCGCCGCGGTGCTCGGGCCGGTCGCGCGCAATCGCCTGGGCATGGGGCACCGCCTCGCGCTGCTCGCGTGGATCGCGGTCGCGCTCGGTGGTGCGCGGACGGCGTCGGCGCGCGGCGAGCATGCGACCTGCAAGTACACGCCGCAGCTCGCCGAGGCGCTCCGCCAGGCCCACCCCGAGGCGGATCGCGACGGCGATGGCGTGCTGTCGCGCGACGAGGCATGTGAGTTTCAGGCCGAGCTGCGCAAGAAGCTCGTCCCCCTGGTGGGCGCCCCGACCGGGGCAGAGCTGGTGTCGCGGGTCGACCAGCTCGATGAAAATCTACTGACGGAGCCCCTGTGTTGCAATTGTGACCGCGGTGCGGAAAACTCCGCGCCCTGGATCGCAAGCCACGGCTCTGCGGGGGCGCGCAGCACTCCCGGAGAGTCAATCGAGAAGCGCTCAAACGCGTGCCAGTCCGACGATGAAGGGATGAAGGAGTCAATTCGATGAAAACGCTAATGCTAGTCGCCGTCGTGGTCGCGGCCGCCGCCTGCCAAGCCGACAACCGCAACATCGAGCGCAAGCTCGATGAGATGAGCAAGGACATCAAGGACCTCAAGCAGCAGGTCGCGCGCGGCGGTGCCGCCGGTGCCGCGGCTCCTCGCCCGCAGCGCGCCGAACCCGATCGCGCCAAGACGTACTCGATGCCGGTCGACAACGATCCCGTCGATGGCCCGGCCGACGCCAAGGTCACGCTCGTCAAGGCGTACGACTACGCATGTCCGTACTGCGAGAAGGTCCGCGACACGATGGACGAGCTGCGCAAGAAGTACGGCAACGATCTGCGCATCGTGTTCAAGCAGTTCGTCGTCCACCCGCAGATCGCCACTGCACCGGCGCTCGCGGTGTGCGCCGCCAACAAGCAGGGCAAGTTCCTCCAGATGGATCAGCTGCTGTGGGACAAGGGCTTCAAGGCGCGCCAGTTCGACAAGGACGCCTCCGCAGAGGCCGGCGGCCAGGCCCAGCGCTGCTGGGAGTCGGCCGCGGGCTGCCCGATCGTCAACGGCTTCGCCCAGGAGCTCGGGCTCAACGTCGACAAGTTCAAGGCCGACATGAAGGGCGAGTGCCAGGCGATCCTGCAGAAGGACATGCGCGACCTGCAGACGCTCGGCGTGGGCGCGACCCCGTCGTTCTTCGTCAACGGCCGCTTCATGTCGGGCGCGATGCCGATCGACAACTTCTCGCAGCTGATCGACGAGGAGCTGAAGAAGGCGAACGAGAAGATCGCCCAGGGCACGCCGGCCGCCAGCTTCTACCAGCAGGTGGTGGTCGACAAGGGCCTCAAGCAGCTCGACAAGCCGGCCCAGTAGCGGACGCGGAGCGCGAGCGATCGCGCGACGTTTGGGGGTACAGTCGCCGCGATGGCGCGCCCCGCGATCCCCGAGCGCAACTGGGTCAACATCCAGTGGCTCGCGCGCCTGCGCTGGGCCGAGATCGCCGGCCAGGCGGGCACCGTGCTGGTCGGCCAGTTCCTGCTCGACGGCGCGCTGCCGATGGCGGCGCTGCTCACGGTGATCGCGGTTGGCCTGGTGTCGAACCTGGTCATCGAGCTGTACTTCTTCGGCGACCGCCACTCGCGCGCGGCCGTGCGACCGGTGCACGAGCGCCAGATCGCCCTGGTGATGATGCTCGACATCGTCGTGCTCACCGGGCTCTTGTACTTCAGCGGCGGGCCGCACAACCCGTTCGCCTTCCTCTACCTGGTGCAGATCGCGCTCGCGACCGTGCTCGCGCGCGCGCTGTGGAGCTGGATGCTGGTGGCGCTGTCGTTCGTCGGCTTCGGGATCCTGCTGGTCGCGCACCGACCGCTCGAGATCCCCGACGACCGGCGCATGATCGGCGCGTGGTTCGCGCTCGGGGTCGCATCGGCGTTCGTCGTCCACTTCCTGCGCCGCATCCTCGGGGCGCTCGCCGAGCGCGATGCCGAGCTGACCGAGGCCCGCGGGCTCGCGGCGCGCCAGGAGCGGCTCGCGTCGCTGGCCACCATGGCGGCCGGCGCGGCGCACGAGCTTTCGACGCCGCTCGGCACGGTGGCGCTCGCCGCCAAGGAGCTCGAGCACGCGCTGACCAAGACGGCCGAGCCCGACCTCGCCGCCGATGCGCGCCTGATCCGCGAGCAGGTCGGCCGGTGCCGCGCGATCCTCGAGCAGATGGCGCAGGGCGCGGGCACGGTGGGCGAGAGCGTCACGACCTGCACGCTGGGCGAGCTGCTCGACGAGTCGATGGTCGGCGTGCGCGATGCGCCCGAGGTGCAACGCGACGTGCCCGAGGACCTGCTGCGCACCCGCCTGCGCCTGCCGCCGCGTGCGGTCAGCCAGGCGCTGCGCTCGCTGATCACCAACGCACAGGACGCCTCGCCGCCGTCGACCGCGGTCTCGATCGCGGCCACCTGCGACGGTGACACGCTCGAGCTGGCGATCCAGGACCGCGGCGCAGGCATCCCGCGCGACATCCTCGACCGGATCGGCGAGCCGTTCTTCACCACCAAGGCGCCCGGGCGCGGCATGGGCCTGGGGCTGTTTCTGGCCCGGGCGGTCGTGGAGGCGGTGGGCGGGACGATGCACATCACCTCGACCGCCGGCGCCGGCACCGAGGTCCGGGTGGCGCTTCCGACCGATGTCTCGGCGCGGGCCGGCTCGGCGAGCCGCCGGAGCGGATCTCGTGAATCGAACCCGCTGGAGGTGGTATCCAAGCGAGCATGACCAGCGACCACAAGCCGTCGATCCTGATCGTGGACGACGACGAGACCTACCGCAACCGGCTCGCCCGCGCGTTCGTCGATCGCGGCTACGACGTGCACACCGCCCACGACTACGACAGCGCGATCGCCCTGGCGACCAGCGACTCGCCGGAGTTTGCGGTCGTCGACCTGAAGATGCCGGGCAAGAGCGGGCTCGAGCTGGTCAAGTCGCTACACGAGATCGATCCCTCGACCAAGAGCGTGGTGCTCACCGGCTACGGCAGCATCGCGACTGCGATCGACGCCGTGCGCCTGGGCGCCTCGTACTACCTCTCGAAGCCGGCCGACGCTGATGACATCGTCGGCGCGTTCGCGCGCGCGGAGGCCCCGCCGCTCGAGCCGCCCGCGCCCGACTCCGACGAGTACCGCGCGCCGTCGCTGGCGCGCGCCGAGTGGGAGCACATCAACCGCGTGCTATCCGACGCCGGCGGCAACATCTCCGAGGCCGCGCGCCGGCTGGGCATCCATCGCCGGAGCCTGCAGCGCAAGCTGCAGAAGTATCCGCCGCGCGAATAGCCTCGCTACTTCATGCCGAGCTGCCACATCAGGAATGCATAGGTGTCGGCGCTCTGCTCGATCTTCAGGCGGATCTGGTCGGAGCCACCGTGGCCCGCGTTGGCCTGGATCCGCAGCCACACCGGCGCATCGCTCGACGATGCCCACTGCATCGCCGCGGTGAACTTGCGGGCGTGCATCGGGTCGACGCGGTCGTCGTGGTCCGAGCTCGACATGAGCAGCGCCGGGTACGCCACGCCCTGCTTGACGTTCTGGTACGGCGAGTACGCGCGCAGCGCCGCGAACTGGGCCGGGTCCTCGGCGCTGCCGTACTCGGGCACCCAGGTCTTGCCCGAGGCGAACTCGTGGTAGCGCAGCATGTCGAGCAGCGGCACCTCGCACACGACCGCCTTGAACAGCTCGGGGCCCTGCGTGATCGCCGCGCCGACGAGCAGCCCGCCGTTCGAGCCGCCGGCGATCGCGAGGTGATCGCGCGAGGTCCAGCCGCTCGAGGCCAGCCAGCGCGCCGCGGCCAGGAAGTCGTCGAACACGTGCTGCTTCTGGAGCAGCATGCCGGCGCGGTGCCAGTCCTCGCCGTACTCGCCGCCGCCGCGCAGGTTGGGCACCGCCACCATGCCGCCGTGCTCGAGCCACACCGCGTGCGCCGCCCACGACGAGCGCCCCGACACGAAGCCGGGCAGGGCGCTCACGTTGAAGCCACCGTAGCCGGTGAGGAACGTCGGCGTCTTGCCGTCCTTGACCGCGTCCTTGCGGTGGACGAGGAACATCGTGATCTCGGTGCCGTCCTTCGACGGATAGCGCACCTGCTCGGTGGTGAACTGCGCGGTGTCGATCGGCAGCTTGACGCGCGACCACTCGG
>DATIPJ010000211.1:0-12323 GCA_035472155.1 Kofleriaceae bacterium | reverse complement strand
ATCGGTGATTTTTTTCAGCGCGAGATCGAGCTTCGACAAGAGACTTTTTTCGCGGCCCCTGAGCCGGAACTCGAACGACTGGAGGTACTCGCTCGATGCGAGATCCATCTCGTCCGGGAGGTCATTGGTGTCGAGCGCCATGTTCTCGACCGACAGCATCTGCCTCGCACGATCGAGGACCGCCTTCCGCTTCTCTTCGAGGAGCTCCTGAAACTTCTTCAGCTCCTTCTTGGTGAGCTGCTTGGACTGCGTCGCGGTTGTCGTGGTCATGGGTTCTACCCCCGTCTACAGCCGAACCGAAGGGTTGTTGAAAAGCGCGATAGAATAGTGATGCCCAGGGTGCATGACAACCCCCAAGGCTTCAAACGAAGCATCTCATCTAGCGGATGCGGGGATTTCGGGGCCTGAGATCTCGAGGATCTAGGCAGTAATATGGCTTCCCGATTTGGAAGAAGCGCGTCCATACACCGGCGGATGTCTTGACACCGTGTAGGCGGTCCCGGAAACTATCCTGCGTATGGCCGGCTCGGATAAACGCAAGCAGTCCCTGTACTTTCCTGAAGACATGCTCAAGGAAATCCAAGACGAAGCGACCCGGCAGGACAGGTCTCTCTCGTGGATCGTCCAGAAAGCTTGGAAGATCGCGCGGAAGGAGATCATGAAATATCCCTCGGTCAACGAGTTCCCCGGCGAGGAAGACGAGAAAGAGATCGCGTAGGGGAGCGGATGCCGACGGCGTGGGGGTACGCCGTCGCTCCGAGCGATGGCAGCCCCCTGTTCTATGAGTCGTGGGGGGAGCGAGGCCGTGCGACGGCGGTGCTGTTGTGCGACGGAATCGGGTGCGATGGTTACGTCTGGCGCCATCTGCGTCATGACCTAGACCACCGCCACTGTGTCCATTCTCATTACCGCGGACACGGGCGCACGCCGCCGCCGCGCGACCCCGCGCGGGTGACAATCGAGGACCTCGCCGATGATGCTGCCTGCGTGCTCGATGACGCGCAGGTCAACCGCGCCGTCGTCATCGGGCATTCCATGGGTGTTCAGGTTGCGCTCGAAACAGTGCGCCGTCATCGCGCACGCGTTGCGGGTCTCGTGCTCGTGTGCGGTGCGGCCTCGCATCCGTTGCGAACGTTCCGTGGCTCGGCGGCGCTCGAGCAGTGGTTGCCTGTGATCCAGAAGTGGATTCACAGGGTCCCGGGCGTGATCAACCGCGTCACTCGGGTCGTTTTGCCCACGCGTCTCGCGTACGAGGTCGCGAGCCGGCTGGAGATTCGACGCGAGCTGATCGAGCCGAGCGACTTCATGCCGTACCTCGAGGGAATGGCGCGAATCGATGCGCGGCTGTTTGTCGCGATGCTGTCGGCCGCGGGCAACCACAGCGCGGAAGACATGCTCTCTGGGGTGACTGTGCCCACACTGGTCGTGGCCGGTGGTCGGGACGGTTTCACCCCTCCCGAGCGGTCGCGCGCAATCGCCGCGGCGATTCCCGGTGCCGAGATCCTGGAGATCCCCAATGCCTCGCACACTGCGCCGATCGAGCATCCTCAGCTAGTGAGTGCGACCGTGCGCGACTTCCTCTCCCGGCGGATTGATCTGCTCGATACCACCTCCGTCAGATCACAGTGAGGCAATTGTTTCTCTACATGAAGCACGAGTGACTGCTCACTTGAGCATGCTTCGGGGAGTGCCTCTCCAGCAGCATTTTTTTTGTCGGGACTCGCGCGGAATTTCATCGCTTTTCACAACGTGATCAGGCAAGGTCGCGGTCCATCGCAGGGTTAGCTCTCTGGGGAGAAAACCAGGGGTTCCGCTGCGGTACCAGGACAAAAAAAGCCATGGAAACCGACAAGTCAATGACACGCCCTGTCCTTCGTCGGCCCGACGACGACAACGATGGTCTCGTTGCACTTCCTCCGGTGCCGCTGGTTCGTCAGCGGCTCCGAAGCTCGGTGAAGGAGTTTGCTATCTCGCAGCCGGGTCGCCGTGCTGCCGCGCTCGCTGCGGTGTGGATCGCTGCGACGGGCTGCGAAGCCGATCTCGGCCACTACGATCCGGAGGAAGCGCTCCGCACGTATCGCTTGATCGAATCCGAGCTGCGCGCCGAGCTGCGCATCAGCCTGGGTCGAGCGATCACCAACGAGCCGCACCCCGCAACGCGCAATACGATGATCAGCATGCTCGAGCACCTCGAGGAGCTCGAAGCTGCCGCGGTCGCACCGCGGCCCGCGCGCCGGCGTCGCCGCCGCTAGTCGCATTCACCCGGCGACCCAGCGGTTTCGGGTCGGTCGGTCAGACAGAACGAGCTCGGTAGATACCGAGCTTGTTTCATTTTCGGTCGGCGACCGACGACTCAGCGCTTCAGACTGCGCAGGATCTTGTCGGCGGCAAGGCGCCAATCGGCCTCGCGCGCGAATTCGCGGTCCGCGCGATCGCCGAGTGCGCCGCGATCCGCGAGATCGGCCACCCAGCCCTGGCGCTCGGCGGTTCCGCTCGCCGACCACGGGGTCAACCCGATGTCCTCGACGGTCCGGGCCACCTCGCGCATCTCCTCGGCGCGCCGGCGGCCGTGCTGGAAGACGCGCTGGAAGAAGTACGTCGCCTGCACTTGCCAGTCGATGCCGGGGAACGTCTCCGCCAGCGATGCCATCACCTCGGCCTCGACGCCGTAGGCGCGCGCGGCCGTGAGCGCCTCGATCACCGTCGCCTCCAGCCCCTTGATGATCACACTGCGGCACATCTTGGTGGCCGAGGCCACGCCGAGCGCATCGCGCACGCCACCGGGTTTGAACCCGAGCGCCTCGAGGAGCGGCCGCAGCGCCGCGGCCCGGGCGCCACCGAGCAAGAGCGGCACGGCGATCCGGTACGGCGGCACAGCGGTCATCACGGCGCCTTCGACATAGGCACCGCCGGCCGCATCGATCGCCGCCGCGGCGCGCTGCTTGGCCCCCGGCGATGCCGAGTTCAGATCGAGGTACCAGGCGCCGGGGCGCACCGCCGGCGCGCACGCCTCCGCCGCCGCCATCGTCTGGCTCGCCGTGACCGCCGAGATGATGAGATCGGCGGCCTCGGCCAGCGCGGCGTGCGAGCCCACCAGCTCGACCGCATGCTGCGCCGCATGCTCGCGCAACTTCGTCTGGTTGACTCCGCCGAGCTTGATGTCGTGGGCCACGACGCGCCGCACGCCGCGCGCACGCAGGTCCTCGGCGAGGATGCGGCCGACCTCGCCGTAGCCGACAAGGCCGATGCACCACTGCGCTGGATCGCTGGAAGTCGTCGCCTGTGTCATTTGTTCACCGCTCGCAGCACCTCGAGGAACGCCGCGGTGGGCCGGGTGGTGCCAGCAGCGCGCCATATCAGACGAGACGAACGATATATTGGACATATCCCCGACGCGGCGCAATGGTGGGAGCACCGCATGACGAAGGATTCGAGCGCGTCGGCGTCGCACCGTTTCAGCTCGGCGCTGACCTCCAGTTCGATCCGATCATGATGCGCCCACTGGGCCGGACCCAGCCTGAAGGCGATGTCCGATGTCCGGCCGATTCTCGGACGAGTTGTCCGGCAGCCGGACAGAGCGATCAGCAAGCGCGCTGAATTCCACGCGCGAGGGCCGGGCATCGCGCTTGCTGTTGCCAGCGCGCGATGTCAACCGCAGACCGACCAGCCGCAATGGCGGCACAGCCGACAACCACTCTGGACGACCAGCGCGGAGCCGCACTCGGGGCAGCTCGGAGCTGCAGCAGCGATCGCGCTGCGCGCACCGGTGACCAGCACCTGACCCTCGCGGCTGCCGTCCCGATACACGGTGATCCCCTTGCAACCCAGCTCGTACGCGAGCTGATACGCGGCTTTCACCTCGAGCGGGGTGGCCTCGCGCCGCAGGTTGATGGTCTTGCTGACGGCGGCGTGGACGTGGCGCTGAAACGCGGCCTGCATGCGGACGTGCATCCCGAGGTCGATCTCGTGTGCGGTCGGGAACGCGCGCTGGACGTCGTCGGGGACGTCGCGGCGCCCGCGCACCCCGCCGTGCTCGACGACCCCGGCGAACAGTGCCTCGGAGGCAAAGCCCCGCTCGGCGGCGATCCGCCGGAACCTCGGGTTGATCTCGGTCAGCTCGGCGCCATCGAGCACGTTGCGCCGGTAGGCGAGCGCATAGAGCGGCTCGATCCCGCTCGCACAGCCGGCGATGATGCTGATCGTGCCGGTGGGCGCGATGGTGGTCGTCGTCGAGTTGCGAAGCGCACGCTGCCCGGCATCGTCCCACCGCGAGCCCCGCCAGGCCGGGAATGGACCGCGCCGCTCGGCGAGCGCGGCCGAGGCTGCCAGCGACTCGCGTTCGAGGAAGCTCGCCAGCCGGTCGGCGAGCGCGAGCGCAGCGTCGGAGTCGTACGCGATCCCGAGCTCGGCCAGCGCGTCGGCCCACCCCATGATGCCGAGCCCGATCTTGCGGGTGGCCCGGGTCGCCCGCTCGATCTCGGGGAGGGGATACCGGTTGGCATCGATCACATCGTCGAGGAAGCGAACCGCTGCGTGGATCGTCGTCTCGAGCCGCACCCAGTCGAGATCGCCGCCGGTCACGAACCGGCTGACGTCGATCGAGCCCAGCGTGCACGACTCGAAGGGCAGGAGCGGCTGCTCGCCGCAGGGATTGGTGGCCTCGATCGACCCGAGCCTGGGCGTCGGGTGGACCTCGTTGACCCGGTCGATGAACACCAGCCCTGGGTCGCCGCACGCCCACGCGGCATTGGCGATCGCGTCCAGCACGCGGCGCGCCTCGAGCTGTCCGGTGACCTCGCCATTGCGCGGATTGATCAGCTCGTAGCTCGCACCGGCGCGGACCGCAGCCATGAACGCATCGGTCACCGCGACCGACAGGTTGAAGTTCCGCATCCGCGTTGGATCGAGCTTGACCGCAATGAACTCGAGGATGTCCGGGTGATCGACGCGCAGCATGCCCATGTTGGCGCCGCGGCGCGTCCCGCCCTGCTTGATCGCCTCGGTCGCCACGTCGAACACCTGCATCAGCGACACGGGTCCCGAGGCGTTCCCGCCGGTGGAGGCGACCAGATCTCCGGCGGGCCGCAGCCGCGAGAACGAGAACCCGGTGCCCCCACCCGTCTTCTGGATCTCGGCGGCCCAGCGCACGGCCTCGAATACCCCGGTGGTCGAATCCTCGACCGGCACCACGAAGCAGGCAGCGAGCTGCCCGAGCGGCCGACCGGCGTTCATGAGCGTGGGCGAGTTGGGCAAGAACTCGAGCGACAGCATCATCCGCTCGAACGTCCGGCAGGCGGCGGCGACCTCGTCGGCACCATATCCCATCGTGCGCTCGGCAGCGCTCACATGTGCGGCGACGCGCGCGAACATCTGCTCGGGCGTCTCGACGACCGCACCCCTCTCGCGCACCAGGTAGCGGGCGCGGAGCACCGCCATGGCATTGTCGGTGAGCGTCGACAGCACGTTCGCACCGTACGATCCGCGGCATACGCGCGCAACCGCCCGAGGCGCCGGCTCGCCTGGCTGCTCGCCCTGATCCTGCTGCTCCTGATCGCCCTCGCCGCCCGGGTCGATGCATCACCAGCCGACGACACCCGCAGCGCCACCAGCGATGGCTTCGCCGAAGCGATCCGCTTCGCGAACATCCTCACCGGCGAAGATCCGGACGCGCTGACTGCCGCGAACGGCATCGACGAAGACCGTGACGACGATGACGATGACGATGACGATGACCGCGACGACTGCGATGGCGATGACTGCGACCACTGCGATGACGATGACTGCGACGACAGTGGCCGCGAAGACGACGACGATGACGACCGAACGCCGCGAGAGCTCGCGATCGACGATGACCGCGATCCCGAAGGTGCAACCGTCGAGGACATATCATCGGATCTCGCAGGAGGCGCGCTCGCCGGACACATCGCCGGCGAGCTCGCGATGCTCGAGACCGGAGTGGCAGACTCCGGTGCGGTGGCCGGCGAGGACGTGAGCTTCGCCGCGACCTCGGCCGGCGGGGCCGAGACGTACGAGTCGTGGATGCGCCATCAGCGGCCGTCGCCCTGGGGCCGGCTCGACGTCGGGGTCGCGTGGCGGCAGCGCTGGAGCGAGCCGATGAGCGGCATGACCCGGCGCTATGACGAAGTCTGGCTCGTTGCCGCGTGGAGGCGGTGATGCGTTGTAGGGCATGCGTAGCGATGGCGTTGGTCGTGCTGGCGTTGGTCGTGCTGGCGTCGGTCGCAACTGCGGGACCGAGCGCTCAGGCGGACGCGGGCGGCGCCAGGACGACCGGCGCCGTCGGCGAGCCGGGTGAGGCCGGCGGAGCGAACGACGATCTCGAGCTGGCGGGTGCGCGTGTGCCCGTGCATGGCCCATCGGTGGGAGCGGTGCTCACGGCGGCCTATGCAGCGGCGGGACTGGATCGCGACCCGGGCAAGAGCTGGATCCGCCGGGCACGCATCGCGGGGCTCATTCCGTGGGTCACCGTGCGCACTGCGCGCGATACCAGCTGGCAAGAGCCGCAGTCGGAGGTCGGGCACAGCACCGCGCTGGAGGTACGGGCGACATGGCGGCTCGATCGGCTGCTGTTCGATAACCGCGAGCTGCAGGTCGCTGCGCTCGAGGCATCGCGGCGGCGCGAGCGGCGTCGGCTGGCGGCACGTGTGATCCGCTCCTACTTCACCTGGCGGCGCGCCGCAGGAATCGCTGATGCAAGCGACGATCGGACGTCGCCGCGGGCGGCCGAGGCGATCGCTGAGTTAGACGCCCTCACCGACGGCTGGTTCTCGCACGAGCTCGCTCGCTACCGCTCGAGCGGCGCGACGGCGGCCCGGACCACGCGATGAGCCTGCGACATCCAGAATGCTTGCGCCCGCGGCGCAGCAACGCCAAGCTCGACCACGGTGGGCCGTCCGCAACGCCAGTATCCTCGGTACGCGCACGACGCGGCGATCACCCTCCTCACCCCGGGCCAGGAAATTTCGGGCCGCACGCACAACGTCTCGCGCGGCGGGTTGTGCGCCACGCTGTCCGAGGAGCTCGCGATCGGCACCGAGATCCAGATCGACATGCAGCTGGTGTTCGAGGACGAGCACCGCTCGGAGGCGCTGCGGCTGCCGGCGCGCATCGCCTGGTGCACGCCGATCGACGATGGCCACCAGATCGGCGCGCAGTTTCTGCCGCTCAGCGCCGAGATCAACGAGTACCTGACGATGTTCCTGCGTTACCTCGACGACGAGGATACTGCCAAGGCCAAGCAGGTCGCCGTGTCGGTCGACGACCGCTTCCGCTGACCAGCGCCGCCGACGCGTCGCGCCGGCTAGCTGCGGTCGGGGTTCGCGCGCAGCTTGGCCTCGGCCTGGCTGCGCGCCTTCTGGATGTCCGACATCATTCCGAGCACGAGGCGCGGATCGGTGAACACGTTGAGCTTGGGGGCGAGGGCCTTGGCGTAGCGATCGAAGTAGAGCAGCTGCTTGGTGATCAGGATGAACTCGTTGGGCATGCGCATGCGGTGACGCGTGGCGGTGCGCTGGATGCCAGGGAGGAACTCGGCGTAGTTGACCTCGCCGAACGAGAGCGTCAGGAGCGGCCGATAGGTGTTGCCCAGGTCGTTGACCAGGCTGTCCATGTCGAGGTTGTCTGGCTTGCCCGACATCTCGACGATGATCTCGGCCAGGCGGCGGTAGTTGCCCGAGGCGAACGCGATCATGTAGTCGGTCACCAGGTAGCGCTCGCGGTCGTCGAACCGGCCGACGATGCCGAAGTCGAGAAAGCCGATCGTGTCGTCGTCGAGCAGCATCAGGTTGCCCGCGTGCACGTCGCCGTGGAAGAAGCCGTAGAACACGACGCACTGGAACCACGCGCGCAGGCCGGCGACCAGCTTGGTCTCGCCGTCGATGCCCCGGCGCTTGATCTCGTCGAATCGGTCGACCCGCAGGCCCAGGAACTGCTCCATCACCAGGACCTTGCGCGTGGTGTACTCGTGCTGCGGCACGGGCGCGCGGATGTTGAGGTGCCCGAGCTCGCGCATGATCTCGTTGAACCGATCGAGGTTGGCGGCCTCGCGGCGGAAGTCGAGCTCCTCGGTCAGGGTCTTGGTGAAATCGTCGACGACGCCGACCGGGTTGGCCAGGTCGGCGTCCTTCTTGAAGCGCGCGACCACGGTCGCCAGCATCCGCATGAGCCTCATGTCCGCCATGCAGCGCGCGATGATGCCCGGCCGCTGGACCTTGATGACGATCGGGGTGCCGTCGCGCAGCTTCGCGGCATGGACCTGCGCGATCGACGCCGAGGCCAGCTGCTTGGGCGTGATCTCCACCAGGTGTGCGGCCTTCTCGGCGCCGAGCTCCTCTTCGAGCGTGCGCCGGACTGCGTCGAACGGGAACGGCTTGACCCGATCGAGCACCTTCTGGAACTCCTTGACGTACGGGTCGGGGAACATCCCCGACGACGACGCGACGATCTGGCCGAACTTGATGAATGTCGGCCCCATGTCCTCGCACCACATCCGGAGCAGCATCGGACGCGTCAGGCGCTGGTACTTCGCGCCCAGGCCGGTCGCCGACATCCAGAGCTTGCGCAGCCCGACGACGTCGGAGACCCACAGCCAGAAGTACTTTGCGCTGTAGATCGCGAGCGCCCAGATCCGGCGCGGCACCGGCAGCGACACCGATAACAGCAACAACACCCCGAAGACAGCCAGTAGCGAGTACCAGAACATGCTCGGGCCGAGCTTATCATCAGCCTCTCGTCTCCGTGGCGATCCGCGACGATCTGCCTCGATGACCTGGCTCGGCGACTGTACGAGTCCGCCGCGATGGCAAACCGCGGCTGAACCGTATACTGCGGCGATGCTGACGACCCTCACGGTGGGACCGCATTCTGTGCGCGGGATCTCGGTCGGCGGCGTTTACACCTCGCTCGCCGTCCCCGAGCTGGGCATCGTGTTCGACGCAGGTGCCTCGCCGCGCTCGTCGTGTGCGATCGATACCATCCTGCTCTCGCACGGCCATGCCGACCACGTGGGCGCCCTGCCGGCATTTCTGGGAATTCGGGCGCTGTTTGGCAAGACGCGCCCGCCGCGTGTCGTGATGCCCGCGGAGATCGTGGATGACCTCACGGGTGCCCTCGCCGCCCTCTCGCGGCTGCAGCGCTTTCCGCTGGAGATCGAGGCGATCGGCCTCGAGCCCGGGGACGAGCTCACGCTCCACCGCGACCTTCGCATCCGCGCGGTCCGCACGTTCCACCCGGTTCCCTCGCTCGCGTACATCGTCGTGCGCCGGATCTCGAAGCTGCGCCCCGAGCTCCTGGGCCTCACCGGACCCGAGATCGCCGCGCGCCGGCGCAGCGGCGAGGACGTCGCCGAGCACGAGGACCGCCTCGAGCTGGCCTACGCGACCGACACCCTCGCCTCGGTCCTCGACCACGCGCCCGATCTGCTCGCCGCCAAGACGCTGATCATGGAGTGCACGTTCCTCGACGAGCGCAAGTCGCTCGACGCCGCGCGGGCCGGGTGCCACATCCACCTCGACGAGGTCATCGAGCGCGCCGACCAGTTCGCCAACGAGCGCATCGTCTTCATGCACTTCTCTCAGCTCTACCGGCCCGACGAGATCACCGGCATCCTCGATGCGCGCCTGCCCGCGGCCCTCCGCGCGCGCGTCACGCCGTTCATCCCCGCCGGGCCCAACTGGCCGGGGTGAGCCATGGCGAAGCCGCGCACGCCGGTCGCGGACCCCGACGACCCCGACGACCCGGACGCCGACCTCCGCATCGACCCCGATGACCCGGATGCCGGCGCCGATGCAGCGGTCGATGGCCCGCTCACCGACGAGCTCGACCTCCATACGTTCCTGCCCAAGGAATGCGCGGATGTCGTGACCGAGTACCTGCGCGCCGCGCAGGAGGCCGGCATGACCGCCGTGCGCATCATCCACGGCAAGGGCACCGGCACGTTGCGCCGGGTCGTCCATGGCGTGCTGGCGAGCCATCCCGCCGTGCGCGCTTACCGTTTGGCCGACGAGCGCAGCGGCAGCTGGGGCGCCACCCGGGTGGATCTGCATCCGCGACCTCCGCTGCCCGCGATGCGGTGATCTCAGATCGTGGCGATCAGGAGGACGGCGAGCTCGCCGACGGCGGCGACGGTGGCGATCGCAGGGCCGGACAGCCCGCCGTCGCGGCGCTGGGCTTCGAGGCCGAGGGCAAATGCCGCGATCGCGGCGAGGGCGAGCGCAACGATGCCGGACTTGCCGAGGGCGAGGACGGCGATGACGGCGACGCCGACGCTGATCGCGGCGACCAGCCAGGCCGGCGTGGGCGGCGCGATCAGCGAGCGGCGAGAGCCTTCGTGCGTGACCGGATCGCCGAGCGCCTGGACGAACATGGCCGACCAGCGGCCGACGACCGCGGTGGCGACGAGCACGCCGAGCCAGCTCGACGGCGGCAGGGCGGTGATCGCCGCCGCGCGGATGAGGGTGGCAAACGCGACGACGAGCAGGGCGGCGACGCCGGGCGAGCGCAGCTGGCCGTCCCAGTGATCGATGCGCTCGGCGAGGCCGCGCTCGACGAGGGCAGCGGATGCCAGCGACAGCGCAGCCAGTCCGGCGAGGGCCGCGACGGTGGCGGGAAGGCCACCGGCATGGGCAAGCGCGGCGACGATCCAGGCGACGACCCCGACAGGGATGCCCAGGACGACGAGCCAGCCGGCGGTGCGTGGATCCTCGCCGACCTCGGTCGGCCAGCGCCACGGCGTCGAATGGACGAGCGCGACCGCGCCGCCGTAGAGCGGCCCGAGCCTGCGCTGCCAGGTGTCGCGAGACGACACGGCGGGCAGTATATCGCCGGACCGGCGCCTGCGGGCCCATCCGCGGCGCGGGGCTTCTCGCGCCGTCAGGGGAGGACGCGCAGGCTGCGCGAGCGCTGGCCCTTGTCGAGGGGCTTCTCGCGTGCGGCGGCAACGGCCCGGGTGGGATCGGTGAGGTCAGCGCGGTCGCGCTCGAAGGCGTCGCCGTCGGGGCGCCCGAGCATGCGCGGAGCGAGGGCGTCGAACAGCGCGCGCGCTTCGGCGACGAGGCCGGCCTTGAGGGCGAGGCGCGCGGCGAGGTACGCGGTATCGGCGAATCCGGGGGCGAGGTCGAGCGCGTCGAGCGCACCGGCGAGACAGTGCGCGGTGACCTCGCGGTGCTCCGCGATCGCGGCGGACACCTGCGAGGCCGAGAGCTGGACGTCGGTCGCGCCGGTGAGCCAGGTGGCGCCGCCGCGGCCACGCCCGAGGGTGACGACGGCGAGGTCGCCGGTGGTGATCAGCGGCGGCACGGCCCCGCTCGCTCCGTGGCCGTGCTCGAACAGGAGGTGCGCGGCCCGCGCAGCGACGTAGCGTGCAAGCGCATCGCGTGACTCACCAGGTGCGCCGGCCTTGGCGAGTTGATCGAGTGCAGCGCGCGGCTGAGCGCTGGCGCAGAGGGCCCATGCGAGCCAGGTGCGCGAGCCATCGCGGTCGGGAGACGGCGACGATGCGAGGGCGGTCTCGGCGGTCTCGAGCGCACGCCGCGGGTCGCGCGCGATCAGGGCGGCCTCGATCGCCGCGGCTGCCGCCGGTGCGTCGGGCGCCGAGGAAGGCTGCCAGGGGGCAGCGTCGACGAAGGCGTGGGTGGCGGCGGCGAGGCGGTGGGCGAGCTCGGGCGGCACGATCGGCGTGGCCGCGCTGCGCGTTCGGCGGCTTGCGTGGCGAACGCCGAAGAGAGCGACGGCGATCAGCGCGAGCGCGACGGCGAGCCAGATCACGGTGGGGGCAGCTTCGAGGCCGCTGCGCGTGCGGCGTCGAACAGGCGCAGCAGTGAGCTCGGCAGCGCGTGGGCGGGAGAAGTGGTGCTCACGCGAGCGGACTCGCCGATCGGCTGGCAGGCGGCGGCGGCGGCGTAGCCGAGCTGATTGAGGCCGCCCGGGGTGTGCGAGGGCGCGGTGGATTCGCAGAGCTTGACGCCGCGCATCTTCTGCATGACGGAGAGCGAGAGCGTGCCCGACCCGGGCATGAACGAATCGCGGAGGCGGCGGCCGGTGAGCGTGTTGAGCTGCTCCCAGACCGCGGGGCGCGCGAGGCGCTTGCCAGCGCCGAGGATGGTGGGTGCCTGGTGGAAGAACGTCGGGGAGCTCGGATCGCCGGCGTCGAAGGTGTTGGTGTTGGGGTCGAAGCTCGGGTCGCGCTGCATGATGGTCGGGTCGAGGAAGTCCATGTCGAGCAGGCAGTTGGCGGCGCGCGGATCGGGGAAGCAGCGCTCGCGAATCGACTGGCGGTTGTCGAGCTTGAGGCCCCAGAGGTCGCCGGC
>DATIPJ010000210.1:0-16773 GCA_035472155.1 Kofleriaceae bacterium | reverse complement strand
GCGCGGATGGAGAAGTACTTCGACGCGCTGTAGGCCGCTGCGCATCCGTGAACGCCGAGACGGCTTGCCGATTCGGCGCGCTGTCGTCGAGGCGGCCGTATCTGCGCGAGCTCGCTGGGCCCGTGGGCGGCATGCCGATTGCGAGTGCGCGTCGGAATGGCAAACAGGTTCTGGCTCCTTGCTCCTCTTCTGTCCGCCTGTGAAGCGTCCACCGCCTCGCAGCTCGTCGATCACGGCGATGGCACGTACTCGGTTGGCGCCGACCCCGGCCGCTCCCTGGCGAGCTTCCGCCAGGGCGCGCTGACCTGGTCGTACGCCGGCCAGGCACACTACTCGTGGAACCCGCGGCCGATCGCGTCGCTCGACTACGTCGTGCCGCCGCAGCGCCCGCGCACCGACGAGGACAAGCTGCTCGGGATGCTGCGCGAGGACGCCGACGGCTCGCTCTGGCGGGTCACCGGCGTCGACATGGCCATGGTCCGCGGCCAGGTCGCCCGCCACGATGCCGCCTCGCCCGAGGTCGCGCGCGGCCTCACCGTCGAGGATCCGCGGCTCGCCGTCACTCCGCCCGTCGAGCCCGTCGGCCGCCACGTCTCGGTGCGGCCGCACTCGTGGACCTTCGGCGACTGCGACAACTCGGGCGGCCTGTTCGCCACCGACGGCGACAACCAGTACTACATGGGCGACGACGACCGCGTGAAGATCGATCCGACCGGCTCGCCGCGCCGCAAGGCCATGGTCGAGATCCGCGTCAACAACGCCACGCAGTGCTCGGGCGTCATCCTGCGCTCGCAGTGGGTGCTCACCGCCGCGCACTGCCTCTACGACTCCAACGACCTGCTGATCAACCGCTCGCTCATGACCGTCGTGCGCTGGGACGGTGTCGACGGTACGCCGCTCGCCCTCGCCAACCGCTTCATCGACAACGGCTTCACCAGCCCGGGTGTCGATCCCAAGGACGACTGGGCGCTCCTCAAGCTCGCCGCTCCACTCCAGGCGCCGTTCAACGACATGGACATCTCGGGCGCGAGCGACTCCACGCTGAACGGCCTCGCCCACGTGTCGAACTACGCGTTCCCGCAGTTCGCGCCGCACTGCAGCGACAACGTCAACGGCTCGATCGTCGACGCCATGTGGATGAACACCGCCGGTGAGCTGGGCGCGATCTACGCCGACAAGGTCAACTTCAAGATCGACGGCGGCCCGGGTCACTCGGGCTCGCCGGTCTTCTACTGCCCGAACGGCGACAACGACGGCGAGTGCGACGGCGACGAGCAGGCGTTCGTGATCGCCGTGTGGTCGGGCTGGAACGGCGTCGAGACCACGATGGTGGGCGCCAAGGGCCCCAGCCACCGCACCTCCGCGATCGCGACGATGGACAACAACTAGCGCCCGCGGTGGCGCCGCGCGGTCACGGCTTCTTCGGCGCCTTGTCGTCCTTGTGCGCGGCCTTCGATTCCTTGGCCACTGCCTTGCGGTTGTCGACGTGCGCGACGAACCACTTGTGGGTCTCGGGCAGCTTGTCCTTGACGAGCGCGCCCTTGGGCTGGCCCTCGGCCGGCGTGTAAAACGCCGAGTAGACCTCGGCGAACCACTCCCCGCTCGCGCGAAACTGATACTCGGAGAGGCGGCGATTCTTCCACGCCTCCTCGCGATAGCTCACCCAGCGGGCGCCGGACCCGCCCTCGCCGGTGCCGGTGTAGCCCTGGTGATAGTGGCGGCCGGCGATCGCGTTGGTGTCCAGCCACGGGTTGTCCGCAGCCAGGCCCTTGGTCATCACGCGGTAGACCGGGTCGCTCTTCACGTCGCCGTGCTCGTGCGCGTGGTCGATCGCGCGCAGGAAGTACGACGTGTCGCTGTGCTCCATCGAGAGCACCATCGCGTCGATCACGTGCGTGCGCTCGCTCGCCGGCAGCCGGTGGATCGGGCCGTTCGAGCCCGCCACCATCTGCTCGGCCGCCTGGCGATAACCGGCGGCGTCGAAGTAGGTCTGCCAGTGGCCGGCCTCGTCGGTCTTGCCGAGGATGTTGTACGACGGCAAGCCGAGCTCGCGGTCGACGGCGTGGCCGATCTCGTGGCGCGCCACCTCGTCGAACCGGTTCACGCCGTGCAGCGGATCGCCCGGCTTGTCGTGGTCGGTCGTGCCGCCATCCTTGATGATCGAGTCGCGATAGCTGAGCGTGATGTTGCCGGCCTCGTTCGGGTCGTAGCCGAAAGCGCCGTGCGCGTGGTTCGGGTCCTTGTCGTCGGTGTCGTGGGTGCGGTCGACGTTCGCGACCGCCCAGTTGTGCGCCACGTGCCCCGACGGCAGCTTCTGCAGATCGATCCACAGCCGGCGCAGCCCGAGCGCATCGAACTTGCGCGGCCGGCCCGCGGGCTGCGACCCGACCTGAAGCCGGAACCGCGCCTCGAACAACAGCTCCAGCGTCGACAGCTCGCTGTCGGGCGTCTGCTCGAACAGGATGCGCGACGTCTCGCGCGTCGGCTGCGAGTCGCCGACCTCGGTCGGCATGTGCTGGGCGATCCGATGCCGCGCCTGCGGCCCGATCGCGTTGGCGATCTCGACCTGCTCGACGTGCCCGACCGACCCCATCAGCTCGAGCGCCTTGCGCGCGTGCCCTTCGCTCGCCGCCGTCTTGACCTTCGACACCAGCGCGGCCACCGGATCGCCCGGCAGCTCGGGTCCGCCATGCCCCGGCGGCATCGCCATCAGGTCCTGCGTCAATGTCCGCTTGCCGACGCCGGGCGTCGCCGCGGCCGCGTCGTCGGCGCCGGCGTCCCCTCGCCCATGCTCTCGTCGTCGGTCGTGCATCGCGGACCATATACGGTCGCCGCCCCGTCGACTGCCCGTGTGACGAATCACGCAACCTCGAGACACCACTGCAACCTTCCGTCCTCACTCGTTGCACCGTCGACAGCAGGGCGGCAACGTCTACTACGGGGCAGTGAATACGTTCGTCACGCTCGCCTCGATACTCGGCGTTTCGCTGACGTTTGACGCTACCGGCACGGTGGAGATTCGGATCAATGGCGCATGGGGGAATACATCGTGCACCGGCGCCGTCGCCGTGGGGTCGACGTCGATGGACTGGGCGTCGACGCTGAACGTGAAGAGTCGGGTCGAGGGGTCCCACGCCAGCCGCACCGGGTGAATTGCGCCACGTCCCAGCGTCCCACTGCCGATCGGGCCCGATGCGATCGGGTCGAAAGCACCGGTGCAGTTTGCCGTCTTGCAGCGAATCACCGTGTACTGCGCGGCAGGCGCGCTGCCCGGCACCAGTGTCACGCCCGCGAGGATGTCGCCCACCGCGCTGTTCTGGGAATTGACATCGGGCGCCGTGGTGCCCGCAAAGCCGTCATTGTAGAACCGGCCCTGGACGAGGAGTCGCGGCAGCGCCCCCACGACGGACAGTCCGCTGACGTCGAGCTGGATCACATGGATCTTGACCGGTTCGGCGACGAACAGCGGATTGAGCGGCGCAGCAGGGGCCCCGGCTGGTGCTCTCTGGCGCAGGGTCAGCTTGCCGGGTGAGGCGTCGATCTCGTTGGCTCCGCCGCTCCCCCACTTGCTCAGCGATAGCCCGCTCGGGCCGCTGTTGGCGCCCGTGCCGCTGAAGTCGTCCCAGGCGCTCGGTGTCCCACTGTTGACGGCGACCTCGACGTTGTCAAACCGCGCCGTGATCGCGCCGCTCCCGCCGCCCGTCGACGAGCCATCGAACGAGGCGGTGCCGAACTGCGCGACGAAGAATCCGCCGCTCGCGGGAGTGATGCCGGCCCAGCCCGGCGTCACCCCCACGTACACCCCGGGATTGGCTGTACCGGACACACCCGCCGCGCCGAAGCTGCCTCCGCTGATCTCGAACTTGAGCTCGCCAGAGCTCTCGTCGAGCTCGACCGAGACGCGATAGGTCGTGTCATAGGCGGCCGAGGAGGTGGCGCGATTGCCCGACGCCGTCCAGCCGGCGGGGTCCGTGATCTTCACTCCGGTGTTGGTGCTGGTGACGCACGATGCGTCGTCGCAATGGCCGACCTGGCGATACGCCTGGATCCCTGCCGCATCGACCAGCAGCCCGCTCTCGACGAACAGCAGATCCTGGTTGGCGCCAGGGAATGCGAGGCGACGGGTCGGCGGCTGATAGATCAGGCGAACGCCGGCGAACGCGATCGATCCGCCCGTGACCTCGGCCATGCCCGCCGGGACCACGACATCGGCGGCCAACTTGGTGACCCGGTTACCCGGGGTGACACCGACGACCGGGCGCGCGTTGTACACGATGCCGCGCTGCCCGCGTGCTTCCTGATTGCGCATGCTCTGACCGATGACCGCGGCGCCGTTGGCAACCCCGACGTGGTATGCGCCGCCGAGCGCGCCCGTGGACATCCATTTCGCACCGTCGAGCCCGCCCGCGCACAGCGAATCGTGCAGCGTCAGCCCGGTGAGGTCCGAGGCCGTCGGCACGGCGCACACCACGGCCGATCTCGCAGTGGCGATTCCCGACTTGGTCGCCGCCACGGCGAACCAGCGCGCGGTGCCGTTGGTGAGCCCTGGCACGAGGGCAGACGGTGTCGTCACCGTCGCCGCGGCATCCGCGACCGTCAGCACGGGTGTCGAGCCGTGGTACACGACGTACCCGGTGGCACCGGGGGCCGGCGCCCACGACAGCACCGCCGCGCCGTCACTCGGGATCGCGGTCAGTCCCGTGGGTGGGCTGAGCGCCACGGCGGCATCCCGCGTTGCGGCGGTATAGCCGTCATCGCCGACGCCTTCCTCGTCATCAGCCGGCAGCTGGCAGGAGGTGGTCAGTGCGAGCAAAAGCACGATAGGCCATCTTGATTGTCTGTTTGGTGTCATCGTTTGTCTCCGCGTCCGATTACCAGTTACGGAGCGCACGCGGATCTGGGCCGGATTTTCTCCACGCACCCAGCTTTCTCGATGACCCAGCTGGCCGGTCGCGCTACGGCGCCGTGAATACGTTGGTCACGCTGGCCCGGATCTGCGGCATCTCCATTGCGTCAACGGGTGCCGCGACGGTCGCGATCCGGATCAACGGCGCATTGGGTGGCCCGTTCACGGGCGCCACCGCTGTCGGATCGACGGTGGCTGATTGATCATCGACGCTGAAGATGAAGTGCTGGGTGGTGGGATTCCACTTCACACGCACCGGATGAATCGCGCCAGGTCCGAGGGTGCCATCGCCGATCGGGCCCGAGGCGACGGGTTCGGCCGGACCCGTGCAGCCGGCCGTCTTGCAGCGAATCACCGAATACTGCATTGTGGGCGGTGTGGCGCCCGGTATCAGGACGATCCCGGCGAAGACGTCACCCACCGCGCTGTTCAGTGCGTTGACGTCGGGAGCCGTGGTCCCCACAAAGCCATCATTGTAGAATCGGCCCTGAACGAGGACGCGCGACAGGGACCCGGTGGTCGATAGTCCGCTGACGTCGACCTGGATCGTATTGATCGGACTGGGCGATGAGACAAACAGTGGATTGAGCGGTGCGACCACCGTCCCGGCCGGGGCGATCTGGCGCAGGGTCAGCTTGCCCGGCGACGCGTCGATCTCGTTGCTGCCGCCGTTCGCCCACTTGCTGAGCGATAGCCCGGTCGGGCCACTGTTTTCCCCAGTGCCGCCGAAGTCGTCCCATGTCGTCGGGGCCGCGCCGTTGATACCAACTTCGACATTGTCGAACCGTGCGCCGATCGAGCTGCTACCACCTCCGGTGGTCGAGTTGTCGAACGTGGCAACCCCCATTTGCGCGACCAAAAACCCGTTATCGATCAAGTTGATTGACGCCCAGCCCGGAGTAGACCGCAGGTATTGCACCGGGTCCGCTGTGCCTGAGACCCCGACGCCGAAGCTGCCGCCGCTGATCCCGACGTGCACGATCTCCGCCTCGTCGAGCGTGACCGAGACCCGATAGGTGGTGTCATAGGCGGCTGGCGCCACGGCGCGATTGCCCGACACCGTCCATTCCACCGGGTCATTGAAGAAGAGCTGGGTGTTGGAGATGGTGCCGCACGATGGCTCGTCGCAGTGACTGACCTGGCGATATGCCTTGATGCCCTGCGCGTCGATCAGCAGGCCGCTTTCAGCGATCAAGGTATCCTGGTTGGCTCCGGGGAAGCTCAGGCGACGGGCGGGCGGCTGATAGACCAGGCGAACGCCGGCCACAACGGTCGAGGCACCTTTGACCGTGACCGTCTCGCCCGGAACCGTCACATCGGCCGCGATCGAGGTTACCCGGGTGCCAGCACTGACATTGACGACCGGACGCGCGTTGTACAACACGCCGCGCTGCAGGCGGGATTCTTGATTGTCCATGCTGAGCGTGATGACTGCGGCGCCACCGACAACTCCGACGCGATATGCGCCCGCGAGCCCACCCGTGGCGAGCCATTTCGCACCGTCGAGCCCGCCAGCACACAGCGAGTCGTGCAGGGTCAGCCCGAAGATGTCCGACGCAGTCGGCACCGCACAGACCACGGGCGATAGCGCGCTGATGGCGCCTGACTTGATCGCGACCACCGCGAACCACTGTGCAGTGCCGTTGGTCAGGCCGGGCACCGTGGCCGAGGACATCGACGCCGGCACGCTGGCATCCGTGGCGGTGAGCGCCGGGTTCGACCCGTAGTACACGACGTACCCGGTGGCACCCAGGCTCGGCGTCCATGACAAAAGGACGGTGCCATTGCTCGGGGTCGCCGTGAGTCCCGTCGGCACGTCGGGTACGTCCATGACGCAGCGCTGCTCCCGGCAAACATGGTCGGCCAGGCAATCATCTTTGGTTTGACACTCTAGCTTGCCTGCCGGGTCGAGCGTGCACGAGGTCACCATTGCGAGCAGGACCACCGCGCCCCATCGATACGTTGTGCCTGGTGTCATCGTCGTCCCCTGTTTCGAGCCCACCGACGGAGCCGTCGCGGATCCGCGCCGCGGTTCACCACACGCCTTGCAGGCCGATCGCGAGCTCCGCGTTCGATCGGCCGGTCGTGCGATCGAGCCGTGTCGTTGCGCTGACCGCGATGTCGGACCTGGGCCACGCGAGCCACGCACCGGCGGCAGCGGCCACCGCGACCGCGGCGCTGGTCCACAGCACCGCGCTGTAGACCCGGTAACGGTCGTTCGCCTCGGAGGCGGTGGCCAACAGCGGGGTGCGATCGAAGTCGCGCTTTGCCCCCCAGGCGAGCACACCGCTCACCGCCGCGGTTGCCGTCGCGGCCCCTGTAACGCCGAGGAGCGTGATCGCCGGACCGCGCCCACCGCGACCCGCCGCGTCGCGAACGGAGGACTCGGCAAACTGGACGCTGACAGCGTCGCTGCTATCCACGAAGCCCCTGTAGTAGGCCGACCCGAAGGGCAGCGAGAACAGCGCGCTGCGGTATGAAGCATCGATGCTGCCGCGCGCCTCGATCTCGCGGCGCCGAAACACCAGGTCCTGTGCGCGGATCACGCCAGCGGTCTGTGGTGAAATCTCGGCCTCGCGGTCCGGCGTCCGGACAAACGCTCTGGTCGCGGCAGGCAGCACCAGCGCGATCGACGAGCCCGCCGCGAAATGGGCGTCGAGGTAGCGCTCGCCGTTGCCCAGCTCGATGAAGAAGTGGCCAAGCTCGCTCAGCTCGCCGCGCAGTACGACACCATCGCGCAGCTCGTCGAGCGCGATCAACGCGGCGCTCCGGTTGATCTTCGGCGGGAGCGCGATCACGTGGAGCACCGCTCGCGGATCAGCGACCCCGCGATTGGCCGCCGCGATGAACGCCTGTAGCTCGCTGTACTCGACCCGGCCATCGCCGTTGACATCGGCGGCTCCGAGCAGCCCGGAGATCACCTCGTGGCTGAACACTCCGGACTCGATTCGAGACCACTCGTGCGCCTCTTCACCCAGCGAGGTCGCGACCAGCGCGCCGACCGTGGGGTGACGGTCCTGAGTCTGGCCAGTGACCGCGGTCAGCTCCGACGGTAATACGGGTTCCGCGGTGGCATCGATCTCGGTGGCGAACGGATCGCCGCGCACCCCGACGACGGCGGCCGCATAGCAGGCATCGATGATCAGGTGGGCGTAGCTCGCTGGTAGCTTCGCGAGCAGCTGATCGTACAGGACATCGTGGGTCAATCGGTCGTCGAGCAAGGCGAGGAATGGCTCGCCCGCGGTGCTCCGCATGCCGTGGCCGCTGAATACGAAGTAGAACACCGGCTCGTCACCGCGCGCTCGATCGGCCGCCATGCGCGGCGCAAGCTCTGCGACCACGCCGTGCAGGTTTGCCAGGGTCGGGCTCCGCGCCACCGCCGCCAGCCCTGGATAGCGGTGCTGGGTCTCGCCGTCCATGACGGTCAATAGCCGGGCGTCCTGCGCGAACCGCGAGAACAGCTGGTAGAAGCGAACCGCATCGTCGTCGGCGTAGCGCAGCCGGCCGAGCGTGGTGGCATCGCCGGGTGGATCATTATTGCCAATGACGACGGCATATGAGACCGTCCGCGCGAGCGCGGGATGCGCGGCCACCAGCCCCAACACCACGATCCAGGCTCTCATTCGATGATCATCCTGCGCTTGACGAGGCTGGTGAGATTCGTCGGTGGGCTGCCGGCGATGGCTCGGATCGCCGCACGGTCGATCGGCTGTGGTGAAAACACCCCCGTGATCTCATAGCTCCCCGGCTGGTGCTCAGGACCGACGATGATCCCGGTATCGAGGATGCCATGGACCAGCGACCGCAGATCCTTGCTGACTCCCGTCGGCTGATCGGGGAAATACCAGATCACCGCGCCGTCGTCGCGTCGTGCGAATGCAGCGAAATAGGTAGCTGCTCCAGGCCACACCTCAAACACCAGCTTCGCCCCCGAACGACAGGGCGCCTCCTGGGCAGCGATAATACAATGAATGCGAAAGGCTGGCTGGACATTGCCGCCCCGCGCAGTGAAGGCATCGTCGCTCGCCGGGCGTGACGGCCACGCCATCAGTAGCACTCCCGCGGCCACCGCCACGCCGAGGCTCGCGGTCAGCCAGGCCGTGCGGGAGCGCCAGCGCGACGGTGCCACCTCCGCAACGACCCGCGCGAAGATCTGCTCCTTCTCGATCCGGGACAGCTCCCGACGTCGCGACAGGAGTCTTGCAATGAGCGGCGGTTGCGACATCTGCTTTGTCATCCCCCTACGGAGCCGAGGTCTCGGCGGGCCGGTCTTTCTCTGCTCAGGGTGAATCAATACGTAGTTTCAGACGCTTGAGGTGGCGACGCAGTCCTACCTGGGCGCGCTGCTCGAGCGTTCGAACCCGGCGGCGCGAGACGTGGAGAACCTCGGCCACCTCCTGCTGCGAGCGCTCCTCCTCGAAGCGCAGCCGGACCACGGAGCGCATCTCCGCGTCGAGCCCCGCGACGTAGTCGCTGGTCGCAGCGGTGAGCCGCTGCCAGTGCAGCTCGTCCTCGGTGTCTGTGGCGGTAGCCAGATCTGCGGCATCGAGCTCGGCCGCGTCGGGGACGACCGCGATCGCGTGGCCGCGCGCGCGTTGCCGATCGATCATTAGGTTTTTCGCGATCCGCAACAGGTACGGCCGATACGGCCGCAATCCGTCGTAGCCGTTGCGCGCACGCTCGGCAAACGCACGCACGAACACCTCCTGCACCAGCTCGTGCTCGATATCGAGCTGGGATGCGCCAGGGACTCGTAGGCCATGGCTCGCGAGGAAGAAGCCGTGACGCACCAGCTTGGCGACGGCATCCACATGGTCGAAATACACCTGGCCGAGTGCTTCGCGCTCGCCCCGACGGAATGCGTCGAGCAGCGCGCGGTCCCGATCGAGCGCTGCAGGCTCCGATGTCGCGATGGAAACCGACGATTCCGGATCAGAAGGCACGGTCATTGCCACGCGGACCGTGTGCTTCTGTACAGGCTTTACTGCCGGATGGCAATCAGCAGCCACGCAGTGGTGATCGCCCACGAGCCATGACAGCGGCGCCAGCATGCGCTTCCGCTGTCCGGATTCCGGCCGGATCTCGGACGGCCTTTGACGAGCTTGAAACTACTTCGAGTCTACAAGTTCCAATACGTTGACCGTTTCAAGGCGTATCCAGGCGTTTCACGGCGCCACGGAAAAAGTAGGGACCGGAGTAGGGACGAGCTCGCGAGAGTGCAGCGGTAGGGACCTCGCCACTTGTCCAGCTCACGCGGGGCGCGCCCTGCCGGTAGCGGCGTCAGGGCATCGCGATCGCATTGGCGTCCAGTGATACGCCGGCGATCCGAGCAAGTACCCGTCCGTTCAGGGATGCGTCGGTCGCCATCGTGATCGCTTGATCCGCCATCACGGTGCCCTGGAAGGCCGATGCCGTCCCCAGCGTGGCGGAGCTGCCGACTTGCCAGAACACGTTGGCCGCAGTCGCGTTGCCACTCAAGATGATCTGGCGCCCGACCGTCGTGGTCAACGTCGAGGCCATCTGGAAGATGAAGACCGCGTCCTCCTCGCCGCGCGCATCGAGCGTCAGATCTCCGGAGGTAATTTCGAGCGACGAGGTCGACTTGTAGAGCCCGGGGACCAGCGTCTGCCCACCGAGGTTCCCGGCCACGCTCACCGGACATAGCGTTCGGCCCGCTGCGTCGTCGTACGCCGTCGTGAGATCGGCGATGGCACGCGCGGCCGCGGGATCTCCCGCATGCATCGTTCCGATGACGACGCCCGGTGCGAAGCCAGTCACGGCGGTGCCCGGGCTCACTCCGACGTCGCCGGTGACCCGGGTCGCGCCGGTGCTCGTCACGGTCGAGCCGGCCAGGACCGCGAACCCCGCTGCCGAGTGCAGCACCACCGGCGCCTGGCTGCACGCTCCGGTCGCGAACGTCCAGACGTAGTTGCTCCCCAGTGCGTTGCCTTGCGTGTCAGTCGCCGCAGTCGTGATCGTCGCTGTGTATTCCCGCGCGAGATCGAGGTAACTCGTCGGCGCGAAGCTTGCGGTGCCGTTCGCGTAGGTGACGCCACCCGCGACCGCAACGCCGCCCTGCCGCACGACAAAGCTCGAGCTCGTGATCGTCGCTGGGTTCATCGCCCTGCTGAACGTCGCACGGACGTGCTTGTTGATGGATACGTCGATCGCGGCGTTCGCCGGGCCGGTCGACGTGACGGTCGGACCGCTGGTCGGGTTGCCGGGATCAGGACCAGCGGGACCGTCGAGGGCAAACTCGACCAGCTGATCGCCACACGCAGAGGCGACCGACGCCAGCAGGAGGAGCACACAGGTCTTGAGGACGTTCATGGCGTCTTTCCTTCCAGGATGATGAAGTCGACGACGAACTCGACACGTCGGTTCAGCTCCCGGCCGGCGGGCGTACGGTTGGTGTCGATCGGCATCGACGAGCTGAATCCCTTGGCAACGACTCGCTCGCTGGCGACGCCGTGTGCGACCAGATAGCCGAGCACCGCGTCCGCGCGCTGCTCGGACAGCGTCTGGTTGTAGGCATCGGAGCCGTCCGACGAGGCGTGCCCGTCGACCTGCACGCGAAACCCGGGATTGTCGCGGAGTGCCCGGACCACGTCATCGAGGGCCGGGAGCGAGGCGTCGTCGAGCTTGGCCGAGTCCCACCGGAACGCGATCTTCTCCTTCAGCTCGAGCTTGTCCCGCTGGACGACGACCTTGTCGTACAGGGGGCAGCCGGCCTTGTCGGCCGGACCGGCGACGTCGGGGCAGTGGTCGGCCGAGTCAACCACGCCGTCACCGTCGCGATCGGACACCTGGGTGGGTTCGGCGACCGGGGCGGCGATCACGGGTTCGGCGATCGGCGCCGGTGCACGCATGCGCTCGAGACCCGTGCTGACCTCGAAGCTGATACCGGCGCTCAAGATCTTGGCATCGCGGTTGTCGAACCCTGCCCGCTCGCCCTGGACGATCTGGAAGTAGCGCACGAACGGTCCGACCCAGAATCTGCGCCGCTGGTCGATCGGAATGGCCAGGCCCGCGGCTGCCGCGAAGCCCGGGCGATCGAGCCCGCCCGTGCGGACGTACACGGCGTCACCGTCGATCCACGGCGACGCGGCGTAGATTCCCCTGCGCTCGGGGGCCGCATCGTGGGGTCGCATCAGGCGCGCGGTCGCGCCGAACGCCCACGACGTCCCCGAGTCGGTCATCGACCGCTCGGAGGGGAGCGCCACAACGGCGGCGCTCGGGCCGGCTTCGAGATAACGCGTGAGCCCGAACAGCAGCTTGATCGTTTGCCCACCGCCGGCTTCGGTCATCTTTGACTGCGGGTTGCTGAGCGCCACCGCGAGCGCGGGCTCCAGCTTCACGGACATCCGGATGCCCGGCGTTGCCACCGAAGCCGAGCCCTGCAGCTCGGTGTCGGAATCAGGTGCCTGGGCCAGGGCCGGTGCGGCGAACAGGAGGACAGCCGCGGTCCCGTACAATGTAGATGTGATCAGTGTTCTTTTGGTCATATTTAGTCAGTTCGAACAGAGTCAGAGCGAGCTCGAGTCAAGGATTCCTGAATAACGATCTGAGCCGACCGCGTTCAGTGGTGATCGCGGTCTTTGCCGTGATCCCCGTCGTGACGCTTGTCGTGGGCGTTGCGGTGGTCTCGCGCCTCGGCCTGCCGCAGCTGGTGCGCCGGGACCGGCCGGTTACGCGCGACGTATCCCGCCGGGCGGTAGTGCGATGATGTCCATCCTGGCGGCCTGCTACTGCAAGAACGCGGTCAGTGCTCGGTAGGCCGAGCGCGCTCGAAAGGCCAACGGATCCAGCTCGAGATCACCACGCGCGCCCGGCACGATGGTCACGTGGGGCGGTCCTGCCGCCGGGGAGCGCGTCAGGCCTGCTGCTTGCCGCGACGCTGCGCTTGCGTCGCGGGGTACGCGAGGTTCAGCGCCGCCAGGAGCTCGTCCTGGGTGCGCGGGGTGCGGACAGGTGCCGGACTGCCCTCCGCGGGGATGCCGGGCATCGGGTCGCTCCCCGCCTCGAGGACTGGCCATAGCTGTGCCCGCACATCGGTGGGCAGGATGCTCTCCAGATACTCGAGCGCGGTCTCGCGCAGCGTCGGGTCGTCGGTCAAGACGGCGTGCAAGGCGATGCGCAGCGGCTCCGGCGGGAGGGCCAGACCAAGCACGGTGAAGACATGTGCGAGCGCGCTCCCGGAGTGCCGCGCGTCGCCGCGTTCCTGCGCCGTGGCGGCGGAGGCCGCCACGCGGCCGTCGATCACGTCTCGCGCTAGCCATACGGCCGGATCGAGCACGAGCTCGCGGCGGACAGCGTCAAACGCGGTCTCCGCGGCCACCGGCGCGAGCCGACCAGCGGCTGCGAGTCGGCCGAGGATCTCGCCGCAGCGAGAACGGATCTCGAAGCTGGAGTCCACGACACCGCGCCACAACCCCCACGCCGCGAGTTCCGGCTCGCCGGCGAACAGGACCTCGGGCAGGCGGCACCGGATGCTCAGCTCACGCGTCGGATCGAGGAGCGCGTCGACGAGCGTCCCGGTGCACCGCGGTGCGATCCCACGGAGCGCGTCGAGTGCCTCGCGGCCGACGTCGTCGCGCGCCACCAGCCCGATCGCGAGCGCTGCGAGCTCGGCGGGAAGGCCCGCCGCGAGCGCGCGCCGGATGCGCGTCGGATCCTGCGAGCGCAGCTCGACGATCGTGGCGGTTACCCGATCGCGCTGCGCTGGCGTGGGTGCGACGGCGGGGCGGCGAGGCGCGCGTGCCAGGACCCGAAGCGGGAGCGGGGACAGCTCGCCTGCCTGGCCGAAGGTCGGCCCACCGGCGGGCCACGCGTGCAGCGCTGCGACCGCCGTGACGCCGGGCTCGGCCCCCTGCGCCACCAGGCTGTCCTCGAGAGCCTGCGTGTAGCTGTGAGGCAGGCGGACCGCAAACATCAGGGCGATCACGCCGATCACGACCGTGCCGATCAGGAGTCCGAGGCGTGGTGCGGCGAGCACGAAGACGAGCAGGCCGACGAGCTGGGCGCCGATCAGGTCGCCGATCCGCTCGGCGCCGACGTCGAGCACGAGCTTGGACGGCCGCTTGTCGGCGTCCGGGAGCGGTGCGTACAGCAGCTCGTAGCCTGCGCGATAGACCGTGCTGCGCGTGATCGTCTCGGCGCCGCGCGCGACGATCGCAGCGAGCGCGGCCGGAACCGCGAGCGCGACCAGCCCGAACGCGGTGACCGCGATCGGGAGCGTCGCGATGCTGCGAGGCACTCCGAGCCGTGCGACGAGCGGCCCGCAGACCGCGACCTGGACGACCGCGGTGAGCACGCTCGTGACCGTGTAGTAGATCGCCAGGGACCGCAGCAGGCTGGCACTCGACGCCCCGGCGACGAGGTCGGCCTTGAACACATAGTCGAGCACGCCGGCCGCGACCGCACCGAGCACGACCACCGCGCCGACGTTGCGCAACAGGCGCGAGCGCGTCACCACGCCGAGCGCGAACCAGGTGCCGGTGACCGGGACGGCGAGCACAGCGGCCATCGGCTGATCCGGACCGCGCAGCAAGTAGAGCGTCGCGGCGCACGCGAGCTGCATGCCAGCGAGCACGAGCAGGATCGCCTCGGGGGCCAGGTAGACCGCCGTGCCCTGCGCGATCAGTCCGCCGAGGATCCCACCGAGCGTGGCGCCGATACCGATGCGCGCGATGTGGCGCTTCGCGGTCTGGATATCGAAGCGCTCGTTGATCATCGACCAGAATCCGGAGACCAGCAGCGCGCCGGCGGTGCCGAGGTGAAGGTAGACCGCGACCGCCACGGCGCGCGGAAACGTGCCGAGCAGCAGCCATTCGCCGAGCGCGAAGGCGGCGGACAGGACGTTGAGCGCCGGCATGAGCCGCGCCGGTCCGAACCGCGTCATCAGCTTGCCCGCGACGAGCACGATCGGAAGCGAGATCAGCGCGGCGATCGTGATGAAGATCGGCAGACGGCGGATGCTGAACTGCGACAGCAGGATCGCATCGCGCGCGGCCTTGCCGGCGATGAACGCGGCAACCACGACCACCGCAGTGACCGTTGCTGCCCACGCCGCCCTCCGGTGGCGCGGGTCGATCGTCGCCGTCACGCCGCGGCCTTGACCACGGGATCCTCGTCGTCGCGATGAGCGAGCACCTGCTCGTCGTAGCGCCGGCCGCTGTGGTAGGCGAGGACGAGCCAGCACGCCGCGAGGCAGAGGTTCAGCACCGCGAAGGCGCGCGTGCCCAGCCCGAGGACGTGGACGAGCACGAACACCACGCCGAGCCCGGCGATCACGTCTCCCATCCGAAAGAAGAAGGTATCGATCGCGGCCTTGGCCTTGTATTTGGCCTCCCGTGTGGTCGGCAGGAACAGCGCATGGCGCAGGGTATTGTGGAGAGAGTAATCGAGGCTGTTCTCGGCAGTCTTCTCGATCCGCACCATCGTCAGGTTCGTGAACAACAGCAGCGCGAACCAGCCTCCGAGCGCGACCAGCGGCAAGATGAACAACGCCTTGCGGATGCCGAGCGTGCCGAGTAACCGCGCGACGACGAGCGCCTGGAGCAGCGCCGACAGCAGATTCACGAGCGTGTAGTAGTTCGAGTAGAACCCGCCGATGTAGTGGTCCTGCGCGTCGTGGATGGCTGCGGCATGCGCCTCCGGCGTGGAGTCGACCGGCGGCGAGGTCGCGACGTGCTCGGCCGCATACGTGGCGCTGCGGTCGGTCGCCATCTTGCCGATCACGTACTCGCCCGTGGTGTTGATGATCGTCGCGACCAGCAGCATCGCCGCAAGCAGCCGCAGGTAGCGATCCTTCATGACCAGCGCGAAGCCACCTCGACGGCTCTCGGGTTCGATCTTCGTCGAGGCCGGCCGTGCCGAGCGCCCCTCGCGTTCGCGGCGGTCGACGAGGCGGTAGATCACGATCGAGATCGCCAGCCCGCCGGCCGCAACGAGCAGGAGCGAGCTCATGCCGAGCAGGTGATCGAGCAGGCCCGGCACGAAGGCACCGAGCACGGCGCCGATGCTGGCGCCGATGCCGATCGCCGGGAACAGACGCTTGCCGGTGTCGGGTGTGTACAGATCGGCGGCGAACGACCAGAAGTTCGCGACCACGAGCACGTTGAAGATGCCGACCCAGAGATAGAACGCCAGGCCGATCGGCGCGCGCGCTCGGGCGAGCACGAAGAACGCCAGCAAGCATCCGATGAAGATCAGCTGGATCGTGGTGAGCAGCCGGATGCGGCTGACCCGGCTCGACAGCAGGCTGAACGCCGGCACCACGGCGAGCAACAGCAGCGTCTGGCCGGCGGACGCGTAGGCCTTGAGCTCCGCGCCGCCGCCCAGCAAGATCAGCGGCTCGCGCACGACCTTGAGCACGTAGTAGCAGGTCAGCAGCACGAACACGTTGATGGTGAGGAGCACGACCGTGATCAGCTCGCCGCGCTGCACCGGCAAGAACGTCGCGACGAACCGCGACAGGCGACTTCCCGCCGTCATAGTCGTGGAATCCGCTCGGCCACGCGAGTTCGGCACCTGGCGATGATCTCCTCGAGAGGATCCCTCACGAACTCGCTCAGCATGGCACCCATCTACTCTATGGATCCCGGGGATACGCGGTCGGCGCTGGCGGTCGAGTGCGCCGCGATGACCGCCTCGGTCGTCAACATGAGCGCGGCGACCGAGGCCGCGTTTTGCAGCGCCACGCGAACCACCTTGGTCGGATCGATGATTCCGGCCGCGATCAGATCCTCGTAGCGGTCTGTAGCGGCGTTGTAGCCATAGCCACGCTCGCCTTCGCGGACCTTGTTGACCACGATGGCGCCTTCGACTCCGCAGTTCTGCGCGATCTGACGCAGCGGCTCGTCGAG
>DATIPJ010000209.1:0-27900 GCA_035472155.1 Kofleriaceae bacterium | reverse complement strand
CCGCGGCGATCCGCGCGCGCTCGTTGCTCGGGTTCTTGAGCTCGCCGAACCGCGCCTGGATCTCCTTCTCGATCGACTTCGCGCCGGCGTCGCTGAAGTCGCCGACGGCGATCACCGCCATCAGATCGGGGCGGTACCAGTCCTTGTAGAACTTGTGCAGCCGGTCGCGCGGCGCCTTGTCGAGGATCTCGGGCAGGCCGATCGGCAGCCGCACGGCGTAGCGCGAGCCCTTGAACACCACCGGCGCCTGCTTGTCGAAGATGCGCTGGCCCGCGCCGCGGCCGAGCCGCCACTCCTCCTTGACCACGCCGCGCTCCTTGTCGACCTCGGCGGGGTCGTAGCTCACGTCGCCCGCCCAGTCGCGCAGGATGTCGAGGCCCTTGGCGATGTACGCCTTGTCGTCGGTCGGCACCTCGAGCTCGTAGACCGTGTCGTCGAAGCTCGTGCGCGCGTTGATATCGGCGCCGAACCGCATCCCGATCCGCTCGAGGTAGTTGATGATCTCGGCCTTGGGGAACCGCTTGGTGCCGTTGAACGCCATGTGCTCGTCGAAGTGCGCCAGGCCGCGCTGGTCGTCGTCCTCCTGCACCGAGCCGGCGTTGACCGCGAGCCAGAGGAACGCGCGGTGCTCGGGCTTCTTGTGGTCGAGGATGTAGTACTGCATGCCGTTGGGCAGCGTGCCGTGCTTGACCGCGGGCCACAGCGCGAGCGGAACGTCTTCCTTGTCGGCCGGTGGCGGTGCCGGGGACTTCGTCGTCGTCGGAGCGGCGGGCGCACTGCTCGCGGGATGATCGGGCGCGGCCGCCGGCCGGGCGCCGCCGCCGCACGCCGCGAGGGCGAAGGCCACCAGCGCGGCGCGCGCGATACTTGCAGTTCGGATCATGGCCGAACAGTGACACGCCCGGCGCAGCGCGGCTCGGTCCGGGCGCGAAAGCTCACCGGGACATCGCGGTGTCCTGGCCGTCCGCCCGTGCGGCAGCAGGTGAGACATCGAACAGTGCCGCAAGCTCGTCGGCCTTGCGGGCCGCGTCGTGGCGACCGAGGTCGATCAGCTGCGAGGCGAACGCGCCGTCGAACAGGAGGTACGAGAGCAGGTCGCTCTCGTGGCGCGCCTCCCCGGCGGCGAGCCGCTGGATCAGCCGGCGCGCGACGATGCCGTGCACGCGCATCCGCCCCGCGTTGACGAACTCGGCGGCGAGCTTTCCGATGTCCTCGGAGGGGCGGATGTGGACCGCCTGGATCCGCCGCAGCGGCGCGCCGCGCAGCCGGATCAGCGCCTGGTTCATCATGTCCTCGAACTTGTCGCCGAACGACGCGGCGCCGGCCTCGAGGATCAGGTTGATGCGTTGCATGCGCGCGAGGTCGTACTCGGTGTGATCGAGCAGCAGCGCGTTGAGCGCCTTGCCGGCGAGGAACAGCGGCTTGGGAAATGCCTCGACGTTCTCGCGCTGAGCCGCCTTGGGCTCGGCGGCGACGTGGCGCAGCGAGACCAGCAGCATGCGATCGGCGCCGAGCCGGATCGCGGGCGACATCGGCGTGTTCTGGCGCAGGCCGCCGTCGGTGTAGTACTCGTCGCCGACCTTGACCGCCGGGAACAGCATCGGGATCGCCGCCGACGCCAGCACGTGGCGCGGCCCGATGCGCGCCGCGCGGTGGCGCACGAACGGATCGCGGCTCCACTCGCGCGGCACCGGCTCGGTGCTCGACAGAAAGACGACGGTGTGCCCGGTGCCGACGTGGGTCGCCGAGACCGAGAGCGCGAGCAGGTGGCGATCGCGCAGGTTGCGGTCGATGCCGCGCCACGGGATCGCGCGCAGCACGAAGCGCTCGAGGCCGCTGGTCTCGAGCAGGCCGCCGTAGCGGAAGCTGCCGGGCGCCGGCGGCGGCGGGTCGCCACCGAGCAGGAGGCGCGCCGCGCGCATCACATCGAGCGCCTTGAGGCTGATCAGCTCCTCGATCTGCAGCGAGCGCCACGCCGCGGTCAGCCGCGCGGCCTGGGCATCGGGGTCGCCCATCGTGGCGGCGAGGAAGGCGGCGTTGATCGCGCCCACCGAGGTGCCGGTGACGATGTCGATCGGCACGTGGCGGCCCAGCCGCTTGGCCAGATCCGTCCGCAAGTAGTGAATGATCCCGGCCTCATAGGCGCCGCGCGAGCCACCGCCCGAGAGCACGAAGCCGATCTTGGGTCGCAGGAGCTGCGGCAACAACGGCTCGATTGTATGCGCAACCGGCCAGAGCCGCGCAATCAGGGTTGTAGCGGCGGCGCCGGGGCGGGCTCGGCCGCGCTTCCAGGCGCTGGCGCGCCCTGGGAGGGTGCGCTGCTGCCAGCGGAGGCCCTGCTCGGTACGGCATCGGGCGCACGCATCATCTCCGGCGGCACGCCCGCGTCGGTGTCATCGGTGAGCACCTCGAGGCGGGCGTGGACGATCCCGCTGGTGATCGGCACGAAGCGATAGCGCGCGAAGGCGTAGCCCGGCAGCACGAACGTGAACTCGTGCTCGTGGCCGTTGGCCTCGCCCGACCAGTAGGTCGGCGTTGGCCCGATCGGCACGCCGTCGACGGCTGCCGTCGCGCCCGCCGGCGACGAGCGCAGCACGATGTCGATCGGGCGCGTGCGCGCCTGTGCGGGCCGCGCGGTCGGCGGTGCCGGGTCGCGGTCGACCCGTGGCGGCTCGCCGGGATCCGCCGGCGGCGCGACGGAGCTGCCGGTGGGCTCGGCGCGCGCCGGTTCTCCCGGCCGTGGCTCGGCGCGCGGCGGCTCGGGCTTGCTCGAGCACGCGAGCGCGAGGGCCGCGAGCGCAGCCGGCGCCACGAGCGCTGAGCGCGCCCCCGACGCAACGACCAGGTAGCTCGCTGCGCGCGCCACACCGTCCTATACCACGCGCTTCTTCGCGACCACAGGCGCGCGGCCACGAGGCCGGCTGCGCGCGCCGCGCGATCAGTGATTCTTTCGCAGCGCCGCCTCGATCTTCTTCTGCTGGTCGGCGTTGAACAGCTTGCGCGCCTTCACCCAGGTCAGGATGCGCGCCTTGCGAATCGCCGCTTCCTTCGCGCTGATCCGATCGATCAGCGAGCTGATCTCGCCCTCGCTGGCCGCCGCATCGCCGAGCCGCGCGTGCAGCTTGCTCGACATCTCGTCGCGCTCGGCCTGGGCGGTCCGGATCTCCGCCTCGGAGTCGGCCCGGAGCTTGGCGAGCTTGGCCTTCTGGGTCGGGTCCAGCGGCAGCGCCTTGAGCGCGGCGATCCGGTCGCGCACGTCCGACGGATCCAGGGCGTCCTCCGCCGTCGGCGGCAGCGCCAGGTCGTTGTCGTCGTCGTCGCTGTCATCGTCGGCGTCATCGTCGTTGCCGTCGGAGTGGTCGACGACGGTCGGAGTCCGGCCCGGGACCCGCTTGGCGACGTCGCGGTTGATCTTGTCCGACAGGTTCTTGCCGACCTTGTCGCCGAGCTGCTCGAGGTCCTTGTCGAGGCCCTCCATCGCCTTCTCGATCTCGTCGCCCATGCGCTCGACCTCGGGGCCGAGCTTGTCGAGGTCCATCGTCTTGAGGCGCTCGAGCCCCTTGAGCTTGTCCTTGACCGCGCGGACGCGGGCCTTGACCTTCTCGCGCGCCTCGGGCGGGACGCCGCTCAGGCTGTCGAGCACGTGCGTCACGGCCTCGAGCTGCTCCTGCACCATCTCCTGGATGCCGTCGATCTCGACCTTGCCGTCGTGGATCGAGATCGACATGCCGCGATGGCCGCTGTGCACGCGCGGCACCGGCGGCACCGGCGGCACCGGTGGGACCGGCGGCACGGGCGGGGTCGGCGGCGCGGAGCGCTTGCGGGGAGGGCCCGCCCACGGATCGGCCTGCGCGACCACCACGCCGGTGGCGGTGTCCGACGACGCCGGCCAGAAGCCCGGACCGCCGTCGCGCCCGGACTCCGCGTGTCCGTCCTGACTCGAGAACAGAAACCCACCGAGGACCATCGACGGCAGGATCACGACCAGCAATGTACGGGCACGGTTCATGGCGTCTCCGCATCCTTGACCAGCCGCTTGTACGCCCCGAGCGGCCGGGTGATGTGCTTCCAGTTCGCAGACACGCGCGCCGAGCGCTCGACGTCGGAGTAATCGACCAGCATCGCGAGATCCGCATCCTCATCGGTCGGCGGGGTCTCGGACTCGGTGTTCCACGGATCGGGCGCGGGCGGCGTCCTCACCAGCGGCCCCGGGTCGACCACCGGCGGCGTCACCGACGGCGTGCGGGTCACCAGGAACACACCGAACGCCCCGCTGACCACCGTGGCGGCCAGTCCGACCGCGAGCCGCTGGCGGCGCCGCGCGGCGATCCGGTGCTGTGCGCCCACCGTCATGCGCGCCGTGAAACCGAGCCCCGGGTCGACCGCGTGGCGCGTGGCTCCGAGCTTGCTCGACATCGCGATCAGGTCCTTGCAGCTCGCACAGCCCTCCGCGTGCTCGGCGACCTCACCGAGCGGCTCTCCCAGCGCGACGCGCTCGGCAACCTGGTCACAGACAGATAGCGTCATCGGTGTTCCTCCATCAGATCGCGCAGCCGGGCGAGCCCGCGTACGAGATGCGTCTTGACCGTCGCCACTTCCACGCCGATCAGCTCGGCGACCTGCGCGACTGGTAGATCGTGTCCATAGCGCAGCACGAGCGCCGTGCGCTGCTGCGGCGAGAGCTGGTCGAGGCGCCCCAGCATGGCACCCAGCGCCTCGTGATCCTCGAGCGCCTCGCGCGGCGCGACCGCTTCGGTCGCGTGCATGCGCTGGGCGATGTCCTCGGTGCCGGTGTCCGCGCTCACCGGGGCGGCATCGGCGTCGCCCCCCGAGCCGGGCAGCCAGCCGAACAGCCGGCGACGCAGCCGCCGCCGGCGCAGCGTGCGAAGGCACATCGTGGTGACGATGCGCAGGAACCACGACGGTGCGGCCGCCGGGTCTCGCAGGTCTGCGATCGATTCGCAGGCGCGGGCCAGGGCTTCCTGCACAGCCTCTTCTGCCTCGGCGCGGTTGCCGAGCAGATCGTAGGCGATGCCGTAGCCCTTGCGCGCCGGTGCGGCGGCGAGCTCACCGAGGAGGCGGCTCCTTGCATCTGCTCGTGGCCCCACGTCTAGGCGAGCTCCGGTAAGCATTTGTCCTCGAACCTGCACGCTGACTCTACAGAGCCCCGGAGGGTTGGCGCGGTTGACATCCGCGGGCTTGGGCGTGCGATCGCGACGCATTTCCAGCCGTTGGACGAATGGTGTATGTCGTGGTGATGGCTCGCGATCTCGATCGCCCGCGCTGGAAGGGCCAGCGCCCATGGGTGGAAATCTGGTTCGCGGTCGTCCTCGACGCAGGCCGCCGTCGCGCGCTCTGGATCCGCCAGACGATGTTCGTGCCGCGGCAAGGTGACGCACGAACGACCATCTGGGGGGCGTGGTTCGACGCCGATGCCACGCCGGCGGCGCGCGCCGCGAAGCGGTACCTGCCGATCGAGCATGCGATGGTGGGAGACAAGGGCGACGGCCGGAGTGGCGGAGGTGGTGATGACAGTCAACCGCTGATCCGGATCGAGGATAGCTGGCTCGGCCGCCATGGGGCAGCCGGGAGCGTCCCGGACCTCGCGTGGGATGTGCGATGGACCGGCGGCCGAAGCGTTCCGTCGGAGATGCCGTCGTGGCTGCCGGTGCCGACGCACGCCTGGCCGATCGCCCACGACGCCGATGCGAGCGGGCGCGTCACCGTCGGCGGCACGGCGTACGACATCGCGGGACGTGCGATCGCGATCCACCTCTGGGGCCGGCGCCGCATGCCGACGCTGCAATGGATCTATGCGCCGTGGGCCGGCGACGGCTCGCTCGAGGTGCAGGCGGTCTCGCTGCGCGACCGGTTCGCGATGGGCCTGGCGAACCTGCGGCTCGATCCGGTCGTCGACCCACACGGCGGCGCCGAGGCCGAGGCCGGTCCGCGGCGCCCGAGCGCGCTGTCCGGCCGGCCGGCGACCGCGGCGCATCCGGACGGCCTGGTCACCGCCACCGTCGCCGGCGCGCGCCGGCTCATCCTCGCGCGGGCGTGGGCCGAGCCCGAGGCGATGGTCGGCTACGCCTACCGCGACACGGACCAGCGCGACATCATGATCGCCCACAGCGACATCGGCTCGGCGCACCTCGAGGTCTACGCGCGCACCGCGCCCGGCGCTGCGTGGCGCCCGATCGACGAGCGCCGGGTCGACGGCGGCGTCGCGGTCGAGATCCACCAGCGCACGCCGCTACCGGGCGTCGACTACATCGCGTGGGACGAGACCACGCATCCGCCTTCGCCGGCCGCCGCGCCGCCGGCGCTTCCCGACCGCGTCCCGTGGCCGGAGGTCTCGGCGATCGTCGCCCTCGGGCTGACCTACGGCGACCACGCGCGCGAGACCGGCCAGAAGGTGGATCCGAGCGCGCCGCCGACCTCGTTCACCAAGCACGCGCGCGCATTCGCGCCCGGGGCGGCCACGGTCGCGGTCCCCGACAGCGCGGCGATCCTCGCGGCGCTCGACGAGGTCGAGCCCGGGCTCGCCGCCCAGCTGCGCGAGCGCATGCCGCTGGTGCCCGCGGTCATGGACTACGAGGGCGAGCTCGCGGTCGTCGCGCTCGATGCGATCGACGACGAGGCCCTCGCCGCCGGCGTCGCGCAGCCGCTGGGCCTGGCCGCCGCCAACGATCTCACCGCGCGGGTCTGCCAGGCCCTCGGCGAGACCACCGAGCGCCCGCTCGACTACTGGGCGTGCGCCAAGTCGTTCCCGCGGTTCCTGCCGCTCGCGCCCCAGGTCTGGGCGCCGGCGGGCGGCCTCGCGCAGCTCCCCGAGCTCACGATCGAGACCCGGGTCAACGGCGAGCGCCGCCAGCAGGCGTCGACCAAGATCCTCATGTACTCGCTCGCAGCGATCGTCCGCGCGGCGCGCGCCCAGCTCGGGCGGCCGCTCGCGCGCGGCGACCTCATCCTGACCGGCACCCCGGCGGGCGTGGGCCTGCGGATGTCGCCGATCCGGCGGCGGGTCGCCGCGCTGATCAAGGATCGGTTCCGCAAGGTCGAGCGCCTGGTCTCGAGCTTCGCGACCTCGACCGAGCTGCTCCGTCCGGGCGATGTCGTCGAGGTCGACGCCGGCCCCGCTGGACGGATCCGGACCCGGCTCGGCCTCTGAGCCTCGCCAGAAACTACATCCCGCGCAAACCGGGCGCGTAAGATCGCAGCATGCCCCCGCCATGGTCGTCGCGCCGCCTGGCCATCCCGCTGGCCGGCGCCAGCGCGGCCGTGCTGGTCACCATGACGATCATCTCGATGACCACGGGCGCCACCCAGGAGGCCCACGAGTGGTACCGGCCGCCCGACGCCTACGCCGCAGGCCTGCTCGCGCACCCCGGTGCGCTGCGCGCGATCTTCGGCCTCGATGTCGGCTTCCTCGTGCTGTACACGGCGTTCTTCGCCGCGCTCGCCGACCATCTCGCCAGGCTCGGGCGGCCGTTCGCCTATCTGGCGCTCGCCGGCATGCTCGGCACCTCGGTGCTCGATATCGTGGAGAACCACCACATCCTGTCCCTGCTCGCGGTCGCCGAGAGCGGCCGCGCGATCGACGACGGCGCGATCGTGTTCCAGCAGACGCTGTCGTCGACCAAGTTCACGCTCAGCTACATCGGGCTCGTGCTGTTCGGCCTCGCCGTCCCGCGCGACACCAAGCTGGGCATCGTCCTGTCGGTCTTCCTGGTCGCCGGCACGCTGATCACGGGCGTCCTGGGGTTCGCCACGCCGCACGCGGTGCGCGAGCAGGTCGGCAACGGGCGCTGGGTCGGGTTCGTCCTGGGGTTCGCGCTCGCCGGCGCGTGGCTGCGCGCATCGCCGGACCCCGCATCCACGAAAGGCACGCCATGAAGCACACGCACGTTCTGATCTCCCTCGTTGCGCTCGCGGCCTGCGGCGGCAAGAAGTCCGAGCCGGCGGAGCCCAAGCCCGAGCCGCCCCCGCCCGAGCCAGCGCCCGCGCCCGCGCCGGCGCCCGAGCCGCCCCCGCCGCCGCCTCCGCCCCCGCCGAAGTCGTGGAACGCAGAGGCCGAGCTGACCCCGGTCAAGGGCGCCAAGATCAAGGCCACCACGGTCACGTTCGCGCAGACCGAGGGCAAGCCGACCGCCGTGTCCTCCAAGGGCTGGTTCGACGGCATCAAGTCCGCGCCCTATCACCTCGTCATCCACGACGGCGCGGCGTGCGGCCCCAACGGGACCAAGGCCGGCAAGGCGGGGACCGACATCCCGTTTGTGGCGACCGGGGGCATGGACCGCCTCGACGTCGGCGAGATGGAGTCGATCCAGCTCGACGGCGACGCCACCATCGTCGGCCACACGCTCGCGCTGCACGACGACAAGAAGGGCAAGCCGGGCAAGATCCTGGCGTGCGGCCCGATCGCCGTGGCGCCGTAGGTCAGGTCGGCTCGGCGGGACGCGGCGCGACCTCGACGGTGAAGCCGACGCGCGCTCCGCCGCCGGGCCGATCGCTGATCCACGCGCCACCGTTGTGCGCGACCGCGATGCGCGACACCAGCGCGAGCCCCAGGCCCAGGCCGCCGCCATGCGAGGGCACGAACGCGCGAAACGCGTCGGTGCGGCGATCCGCGGGCACGCCCGGGCCGGCGTCGTCGACCTCGATCGCGACCTGGCGCGCGCGGCGCTCGATCCGGACCGCCACCGGCCCGCCGCCGTGCACGCGCGCATTCTCGAGCAGGTTCGCCACCGCGCGGCGCACCAGCGTCGGATCCACCGTCGCGCCCACGTCGCCGATCGCCTCGATCGCCTCGGGCGCCACTCCGACCGCGGTCGCCATATCCGTCACCATCGCGCCGAGGTCGAGCGGCCGGCAGTCGAGGTTGCCGAACTCCAGCCGCGACGATGCCAGGAGGCGCCCGACCAGGTCGTCGAGCACGAGCACCTCGCGCTCGAGCTCGGCCAGCGCCTTGCCGTCGTTGGGCTCGCGCGCGGTGTCGATCAGCACGCGCATGTGCCCCAGCGGCGTGCGCAGCTCGTGCGAGACCGCCGCGAGCAGCTGGCGCTGGTCCTTGAGCTGCTGCTCGATGCGCTCCGCCATGTCGTTGATCGCCATCGCGAGCAGCCGGGTCTCGCCACCGTGGCGCTCGACATCGAGCCGGGTCTCGAGCTTGCCGTCGCCGATGTCCTGCGCGGCGCGGATCACCATGAGCAGCGGCCGGGTCAGCCGGAACGCGATCGCGCCCGACATCAGCGACAGCCCGAGCAGCGCCACGATCGGGTGCCACCAGCGCGCGGCCTCCCAGTAGTGCATCGTGATCGCGCCGCTCACGAACGCGAACGTGAGCCAGATGAAGATCCGCTTGCGCATCTTGGCCTGGAGCCACCACGGGCCCCAGCCGCGCTTGTCCTTGCGCATGCGCATCCACATCTCGCGCTCTTCGTGGAGCTCCCGCCAGCGCTTGCGATGCCGCTTCCAGCGCTCGCGGTGCATCGCGCGCCGGGCGTCCCAGCGCGCCTGGTCGGCGACGAACCTTCGCCACATCTGCTCGTTCCGCTTCCAGTCCTGGTCCGCGCGGCGCGCGCGCAGGCGCCCGAGGATGGTGCGGTCGTCCTTCGCGGCGCCCTCGCGGTCATCGTCGCGGTCGTCGTCGTCGCGGTCGTCGCTCATTCGTCTGCCGCCCGCGAGAGTACATACCCCACGCCGCGCACGGTGCGAATTCGCGTCGGCGGGTCGTCGCCCAGCTTCTTGCGCAGACGCGAGATGTGAACGTCGACCGCGCGCTCGCCGACCGTGACGTCGGTGCGGCCGGCCAGCTCGAGCAGCGCGGTGCGCGGCACCACGCGCCCCGCCCGGCGCAGCAGTGCGACCAGCAGGTCGATCTCCAGCCCGGTCAGCTCGACTGGCCTGCCATCGACCCAGGCCTCGCGCGAGCCGGTGTCGACGGTGATGCCCGCATGCGACAGCTTCTCGGCCACCGTGTCGGGCTGCACGCGCCGCAGCACCGCGCGCAGCCGCGCCAGGAGCTCGCGCGGCGAGAACGGCTTGGCCACATAGTCGTCGGCGCCGAGCTCGAGGCCCACGACGCGGTCGGCCTCGTCGCCGCGCGCCGTCAGCATGATCACCGGCACGCGATGGCCGGCGTCGCGCAGCTTGCGCAGCACCGCCAGCCCGTCGAGCCCGGGCATCATCACGTCCAGGAGGACCGCGTCGAACCCGCCGCCCGCCAGCGCGGCCATCCCGGCCTGGCCGCCGCCGGCATGGACCAGCGCGACCCCCTGCGGACGCAGGTTGTCGTCGAGCAGCTGGGCCAGCCGCGCGTCATCGTCGATCAGCAGGACTCGCACGACACCATCTTACGTCAGTGTGGGCGGCGCCGCGGCTCAGCGGTAGGGGCCCCAGCCGCGCCACCAGCCACCGCCGTGGTCCACCATGTCCGCGATCTGCGAGCGCTGCTTGTCATCGAGCACGCCATGGATGTTGCGGAGCGTGTCGATCACGGCCGAGCGTGCCTCGCCGGTCGCGACATCGACCCGGCCGAGCACCGCGCCCAGCGCGGCGTCATCGAGCAACGGCCCGCGCAGCGCCGCGGCCAGGTCACCGCGCGTGTCCTTGAGGCCCGCCTTGGCCGCGCGCACGCGGTCCTGAAGCTTCTCCACCTCGCCGATGATCGCTCGCTCTTGCGCCGGCGATGCCTCGATCCGCGACAGGAACGCGTACAGCATCATCCGCTTGCGTCCGTGGCGGCCCGCAAATCCATGACCGCCCCGAAAGCCGTGAAAGCCATGGTGTCCGTCGCCGAACGGCCCGTACCAGCCGTACCCGTGATAGCCGTAGCAGCGGTGATGGGCCCTCCGCATGGCCGCAAATCCAAGAATTCCAATAGCAACTGCGAGGCAGATCATGTGATTCGTCCTTTCACTGGCCCAGGATGGGAGGCCGGTGTTTCGCGACCCGCCGCGGCTGTATGAAGAAACATTGCAGCCGCCGGGAGCGCGATCGGCGCGCCTGCCGCCGCGCGCTGCGTCCGGTGTCCGGCCGAGATTCGGACGCGCTGTCCGGTCACCGGACAATGCGGTCGCGAAGCCCTTGATCTCGTTTCGCCGCGCGTTGGCCCGCGGCGTGCTGCTCGGGCCGCCGTGGTCGTCATCGTCAAGTCCTGCACCCTCGTCGGCATCGACGCCGCGCTCGTCGAAGTCGAATGCACCATCGATCGCGGCCTCCCGCACTACAGCGTCGTCGGGCTGCCGGCGACGTCGGTCAAGGAGGGCGCGACGCGGATCCACAGCGCGCTCAAGACCGTCGGCTACGACCTGCCGCTCAAGAAGGTCACCGTCAACCTCGCGCCCGCCGATCTGCGCAAGCCCGGCTGCGGCCTCGATCTGCCGATCGCCCTCGCGGTGCTGGTCGCCGAGGGCGTCATCCCGCACGACGCGCTCGCCGACCTGATGGTGCTCGGCGAGCTCGGGCTCGACGGCAGCCTGCGCTCGGTGCGCGGCGTCCTCGCCTCGACCCTGCTGGCGCGCACCGCCGGCATGCGCGGCATCATCATCCCGGCGGCGTGCGCCGGCGAGGCCGAGGTCGTCGACGGCCTCGCGATCCATGCCGCCCATCGGCTGTGCGAGATCGTGGCCGCGCTCCGCGGCGAAGCGCCGCTCTCGCCGCCGCCCGCGCGCCGGCTGCCCGCAGCGCGCCACGCCTCGGTCGACATGAGCGAGGTCCGCGGCCAGGCCCTCGCGCGCGCCGCGGTCGAGGTCGCCGTCGCCGGCGGCCACAACGTCCTGCTCGCCGGCCCACCGGGCACCGGCAAGACGATGCTCGCGCGCCGCATCCCCACCGTGCTTCCCGAGATGACGCGCGCCGAGGCGCTCGAGACCACCAAGATCTACTCGGCGCTCGGCCTCGCGCACGGTCTGATCGACACCCGGCCGTTTCGCTCGCCGCACCACACGATCTCCTCGGCGGCGCTGATCGGCGGCGGCAGCTCGCCGCGCCCGGGCGAGATCTCGCTCGCCCACAACGGCGTGCTGTTCCTCGACGAGCTGCCCGAGTTCTCGCGCGCCTCGGTCGAGGCCCTGCGCCAGCCGCTCGAGGAGCGGGTGGTCCGGATCGATCGCGTGCACGGTGCCCTCAAGCTCCCCGCGTCGTTCCTGCTCGTCGCGGCGGCCAACCCATGCCCCTGCGGTTGGCTCCACTCCGGCGCCCGCGAGTGCACCTGCGGCCCGGGGGCGATCGAGCGCTACCAGCTCCGCATGTCCGGCCCGCTCCTCGACCGCATCGACCTCCAGGTCTACGTGCAGCCCGTGCCACTGCGCGAGCTGCGCGGCGCCGAGCCGGGCGAGCCGTCCGCACCCATCCGCGACCGCGTGGTCGCCGCGCGCGACCGCCAGCTCGCCCGCCTGCGGCCCTGGCAGCTGCGCTGCAACGCCGAGATGCCCAGCGCCGTCCTGCGCACCACCTGCAAGCTCGACGGCCTCGGCGAGCGCACCCTCGCGCAGCTGGTCGAGCAGCGCCGCACCTTCACCGCCCGCTCCGTCGACCGGCTGATCAAGGTCGCTCGCACGATCGCCGACCTCATGGGCCAGGATGACATCGACGCCGGCTGCCTCCTCGAGGCCGCCGCCTTCCGCGATACCGAGCCCACCGCCGACCTGGCGTCCCAGGTCGCCTGAGCTCGGCCATGCTGTCCTTCGATCACGAGTTTCTGGTCCAGCTGTTCCGTGAAGACGGCAACCTGGCGGTCGAGCTGCTCAGACAGTGCGCCGGCCTCGCAGTGGATCACGCACGCGTCGAGCGGGGCTCCATCGATCTGTCGCAAGTCGCCCCGACCGAGTACCGCGCCGACGCCGTGGTCGTCCTTCACGATGCCGCGGAGCGGCCCGTCGCGGCCGTCATCGTGGAGGTCCAGCGCCAGGTCGAGCGCGACAAGCTGCTGAGCTGGCCGGCCTACGTGGCCAACCTGCGCGCACAGCTGGCCTGCGCAGCGGTGCTGCTCGTGGTCGCGCCGGATCCTGCGGTGGCGGCCTGGGCGCGCCGGCCGATCTACCTCGGTCACCCGGGATACTGTCTCGTGCCGATCGTGGTCAGTTACGAGGACGTACCCCGGGTCCGCGACGCAGCGGCCGCCTGCAGCCTCCCCGAGCTGGCGGTCCTCTCCACGCTGGCTCACCCCGAGATCGACATCGCCGAGGCCGCGGTCGAGGCCATCGCTCCCCTACCCGAAGATCGGGCCCGGCTATACTTGGACGTCATCATGGCAGCTCTGCCGGCAGAGATCCGGCAGCTCCTGGAGGCTCGAATGATCAAAGGCTACGAATACCAGAGCGATTTCGCCCGCAAGTACTACGGCCAGGGCCGCCAGGAGGGCCGCGGGGAAGGGCTGCGAGAGGCCGTGATCGCGCTCGCGCGCATCAAGCTCGACCGGCTGGGCGAGGGCGACCTGGCAGCGATCGAGTCCGTGTCCGACCCGAGCGTCTTGACCACGATCATCACCTCACTCGGCGACGCACGCGATGCCGCCGCAGCGCGAAGCGCGCTCGATCGTGCGCTGCACCGCGCGCCGTGATCAGAAGATGTAGGCGGCGCCGGCGTCGCCCGCGTCGTCGAGCTTCGGACCGTCGATGCCGGTCGCGGCGCTGTCCTCGCCCGGTGCGCCGACGGCGAGGACCGTTCCGTCGCCCGACAGGGCAACGCTGCTGCCGAACTCGTCGCCGAATCCGCTGTTGGGCGCCTTGACGTAGAACTGCTGGTCCCAGATCGCGGCGCTGCGGTGGAAGACGTAGACCGCGCCGGCGAGCCCGGCCGAGTTGTTGGTCTGGTCGCCGCCGAGGCCGGTCGCGGCGCTCGCTTCGGCGATCGCGCCGACGGCGAGTGAATTGCCATCGCTCGACAGCGCCACGCTTCCGCCGAACAGATCCTTCGCGGCCGCGTTGGACGCGGCGATCTGCGCCTGCTGGGTCCAGATGCCCGCGTCGCGGACGAACACGGTGACGGCGCCGGCGAAGGCGTTGACGCCACGCGCGCCCGCGGCGAGGGTGGAGCCATCGCGCGACAGCGCAACGCTGTAGCCCAGGCGATCGTCCCGCTGGGTGGTGAGCGACTTCAGGTACTTCTGCTGCATCCATGTGGCCTCGGCGCGCGCGAACACGTAGACGGCTCCGGCGCTCGGTGCGGAGTCGTCGCCCTCGTCGCTCGCGACGCCGCTGGCCTCGTCGATCGCGCCCACGGCGAGGGTGGAGCCGTCGCTGGACAGGGCGACGCTGGTGCCGAAAGCGTCGCCCTTGTCGGTGTTGGACGCCTTGAGGTAGCTCTGCTCCGCCCAGACGCCGTCGCTGCGCGTGAACGTGTAGACCGCGCCCGCGTCCTCCGCCGAGGTGTCCGTCTTGTCGCCGTCGACGCCGACCGCGGCGCTGAACTCGCCGACCGCGCCGACCGCGAGCAGCGCGCCATCGCCGGACAGCGCCACGCTGAAGCCGAACCTGGCGTTGGCGCGGGAGTTGGACGGCTTGACGTACGCCTGCTGGGTCCAGGTGGTCCCGCTGCGCGTGAAGACGTAGACGGCACCCGCGCTGGACGCGGTGTTGCTGGTCTCGTCGCCGCCGATCGTGATCGCCGCGCTGTCCTCGCCGGTCGCGCCGACGGCGAGGGTCGAGCCATCGGCCGACAGCGCGAGGCTCGCGCCGAACAGGTCGTCCACGTTCGTGTTGGAAGCCTTGAGGTAGGCCTGCTGGGTCCACGTCGTCCCGGTGTGCGTGAAGATGTAGACCGCGCCCGACTTGCTGGCGCCGTTGCTGGTCTGGTCGCCATCGACACCCTTCGCCGCGCTCGCTTCGTTGGTGGCGCCCACCGCGAGGGTCGAGCCATCCGCCGACAGCGCAACGGTGAAGCCAAAGAAGTCGGCGCCGTTGGTATTCGATGCCTTGACGTAGGCGAACAGGCTGGGCGTGCACGTGCGATCGCAGCCGTCCCAGTTGTTGGTGTTGCCGTCGTCGCACACCTCACCCGTGGTCATGATGCCGTTGCCGCACGCGGTGACCGAGCAGTTGCTGTCGCAGCCGTCGCCGTCGATGCGGTTGCCGTCGTCGCACGCCTCGCCCGCCTCGAGGATGTTGTTGCCGCAGCCCAGCGGCGTCAGCGTGCAGGTGCGCTCGCAGCCATCGCCGTTGGTCTGGTTGCCGTCGTCGCACGCCTCGCCCGCGGTCATGATGCCGTTGCCGCACCCGGTGGCGGTGCAGTTGTCGTCGCAGCCATCGCCGTTGGCCTGGTTGCCGTCATCGCACGCCTCGCCCGCGGTCATCACGCCATTGCCGCACGCGGTGGGCGTGCAGTTGTTGTCGCAGCCATCGCCGTTGATCGAGTTGCCGTCGTCGCACGTCTCGCCTGGGTCCATGCGGCCGTTGCCGCACGCGGGCCGGCACGCGACCGCCGATGCGCACGCCGGATCGTTGCAGTCGGCCAGCCCGTTGCCGTCCTCGTCACCGGTGGCGTTACAATCCTCGACAGTCGTCGTCGGCGGCGGCGGCATCCTGGCGATGCCATCTCCGCATGCCGCCAGAGCGATCGCGATCGACAACAAGGCGAGCTGTACTGGAATGCGCATGAACAGCGAATCTCTCACGCGTCCGCCGCGTCGGCAATCGCGCGTCAGCGACGCGCGCGCGACACGATGCTGCACTGTGCTGGAGAGTAAGGCAGCGAACGACACCTCGCAGTGGCGTCAGCGCCTGCGAGCAGCCACCGCCGGCCATCCGCGCGCTCACGTAGCCGAGGCTACAACTTGTGCTCGTATGCGAGGCGGACCACGGCCTCGCGCCCCGGCGTCGAGAGCGGCGGGTGGCCGCCGCTGTACGGCTGCAGATACTCGAGGCGCTGGTCGGCAACGTCGTAGATGCCCGCGCCGAGCTCGAGCCCGGGGATCCCGAGGTCGCGGTAGCGCAGGTAGAGGTTGACCAGCGCGGTCGGCCCCAGCCGGCTGATCATCGGGTTGCCGTCGCCGTCGGCCCACGTGTAGCCGTAGCGCGCGCCGTAGACCACCGCCGTGGGGTTGAACGACAGCCCGTGCACCAGGTTGACGCTGCCCGACATCGCGAGCTTGTGGGCCGGAAACGCGAGCAGCACGTCGTCGTGGCCCGGCACGCGATAGACATCGACGTCGTTCTTGCCCGCGGACGTATAGTACGAGTAGTTGACCTCGGCGGACGCCCGCGGGTATCGCACGCGGTAGTCGACCTCGACGCCGCGCGTACCGGTGCGCGCGAAGTTCTTGTACAGCTCCTCCATCTGCTCGCGGTCGTAGTCGTAGATGATCGGCTTCTTGATCGTGGTGTCGAACGCATTGACCGCGACGAACATGTGCTCGCCGAGCTCGTGGCCGACCTCGGCTTCGAACACCGTCGTGCGCTCGGGCTTGAGCAGGCCCGTGCTGAGGTTGATGTTCTCCACCCCGGGCGCGCGAAACGCCTGGCTCGCGAGCAGCTTGGCGTGGAATCGCCCCATGACCTTGGTCAGCGCGATGCGCGGCACCAGCGAGCCGCCGACTTCGCTGTGGTGCTCGTAGCGCGCGCCGACCGTCAGATTGGCGAGCGGGTGGTTGACCAGCACCTGTGCATAGGTCGCGATCGTGTCGTACGCGACGTCGGCCCGGTCGCCGAACATGGTCTGGAACCCGGTGAGATCGGTGTCGTTGAGGTGGGCGCGGTCGGAGTAGGTCTCGACGCCCGCGAGCAGGTTGACGTGGGCGACCGGGTCGTACGACAGCGAGGCGCCCGCCGTGTAGCGCGAGACCGTCTTGGTATAGAACAGCTCCGACGAGCGATCGCGGATCTCCCACGGGGTCTGGCGGATGATGTCGAACCGCGGGGTCAGCGTGAGGTGCTCGCCAAGCGCGATCTGGTAGCTCGCGTCGAGGTGGTACGCGCGGAAGCCCTGGCGGGCGGTCGATGCCATCACCGGGCCGACGCCGTCGCGGGTGTCGATCTCGTAGTTGTCGAAGATCGCGCTGACGCGCAGCCCGCGCAGCTTGACCGCCAGCTGGGCGAACATCGGATCGACGTCGGAGTTGCCGTCGAGCGCGTAGCTGTGGCCCGCGAAGTCGCGGTAGGTGCCGCGGCTCGACGCGTGGCCGATCATCACCGAGCCTGCGACGCTGAGATCGGGGATCGCCTTGGAGGTCGCGCCGAACGACAGTGCGCTGTTGGCGTGGCCGATCGTGCGGCCGGCCTGGCCGTAGGTGCCGGCGACCGCCACGCCGTCGAGGCTCGACGCGTCGCGCGTGATGATCTGGATCACCGCGAGCTCGGCGTAGCCGCCGTAGATCGCCGAGCCCGGCCCGCGGATGACCTCGATGCGGTCGACCGACTCGAGCGGGTAGTGGTTCGCGAGCTGCAGCGACGAGTAGAGCAGCTCGTTCATCGGCTGGCCGTCGATCAGGAGCAGGATCTTGCCTTCGTGGCCCCACTGGCCGCGGATGCCGAGGTCGACCACGCCCTCGACGTCGACGCCCGGGGCGAAGCCGGGCACCAGCGCGAGCACGTCGAGCAGGTCGCGGGCGCCCGCGTCGAGGATGTCGTCGCGCGTGATCACCGTGACGATGCCCGGGGTCTCGCGCGTGGTCTGCGGCTTCTTCGACGCGATGTCGACCTGGGTATCGAGCAGGTCGGCGAGCGAGAGCTGCTGGACGTCGGTGATCTCGTCGCCGGCGTGCGCCCGGGGGGCGAGCGTCCCGAGCGCGAGCGCCGCGCCGGCGAGCCCCGTGATTCGCGACCGCCGCGCGCTCACGACGGTTGGCCCCACAGCTGGCGCGCCACCGTGCGCGCGTGATCGAGCACCGACGGCGGATTGCGTCCGAGCCATTCGCCGCTGATCACCTCGGCGTCGTCACGCCCCGCCGCGGCGGCGACCAGCTCGCCGGTGACGATCTCGGCGACATGGAGCAGGTCGACGAGCTGGCCCTGCGCGTCGGGGATCGCGCCGGGCTCGTGGTGGTGGGTGATCGCATCGACCACGCGGTCGTCGATGCCCCACAACCCGAGCAAGAAGCCCCCGGCGCGCGCGTGATCGGCGACCTGGATCGGCGCCCGCCCGAGGCTGGCCAGCACGAGCTCACCGATGTCGTGCAGCATGCCGGCGACGAACGCATCTCCCGCGAGGTCGCGCGGCGCGAGCGTGCGCGCCAGCTGCGCGACGAACTTGGAGTGCTCGCGCAGCGATTCGGTCCTGGCCAGCGCGTCGGGGTTGCCCTCGAAGCCGCGGAACACCTCGATGCCGAGGAGCAGGCCGCGTACGACGTCGGTCCCGAGCACGCTGAGCGCACGCTGCACCGAGGTCACCTGCGTGCCCTGGGTGAAGAATGCGCTGTTGACGATCTGGATCAGCTTGGCGGTGATCGCGACGTCGCCGTCGATGATGTGCGCGATCTCGGCGAGCCCGGCCTCGCGTGCGATCGCGGCGCAGACCTCGAAGTGGACGCGCGGCGGGCTCGGCAGGCAGCTCAGTCGCGCCGCGGTGGTCGCGAGCTCGGCGTCGTCGAGCAGGCTCTGGCTCTGCGACAGCCGCTGCACGATGTGGCGCAGCGTGTCGATGTTGCACGGCTTGGCCATGCACTGGTGCGCGACCCGCATCGCGCGCAGGCAGTCGTCGGTGCCGACCTGACCCGAGAGCACGAGCCGCGCGATCTTGGGGTACATGCGCTGCACGATCGTGAGCAGCTCGACCCCGTCGAGGTCGGGGATGCGGAGGTCGGCGATCACGACATCGAACCGCTCGGTGGTCAGCAGGTCGAGCGCCGCGCCGCCGCTATCGACGAAGCGCGCCTCCCACGGCACCTTGCGCGTGCGCAGCGCGCGGTCGATCGAGCGCAGGACGAGCGGCTCGTCGTCGACAAACAGCACGCGGGTCTGTGCGAGCGCGGTCATGCGGCACCTCGTTCGGTCAAGGCGGGGAGTGCGATCACGAACATCGTGCCCTTGCCGGTCTCGGTCTCGAACCGCAGGGTGCCGCGGTGGCGCTCGACCACCGTCGCGCGGGCGATCGACAGCCCCTGGCCGGTGCCCCGGCCCATCGGCTTGGTGGTGAAGAACGGCTCGAACACGCGGTCGCGGACCTCGCGCGGGATGCCGCCGCCGGTGTCGCGGATCGCGATCTCGACCTGGCCGTCGGCGCACCGCGTGGTCACGGTCAAGGTGCCGCGCTCGCCGCTGGTCGACCGCTTGTCGTGCATCGCGTGCGCGGCGTTGATGATGAGGTTCAGGATCGCCAGGCACAGATCGCCGGCGTCGCCCATCACGCGCGGCACCTCGGCGAGCTCGACCACCGCGTCGGCGTCGTGCTTGTACTCGCTGCGCGCCAGCTCGAGCGCCGAGCGGACCTGCTCGTTGACGTCGACCGGGACCAGGCAGTCGCGGTCGCGCAGGTGGGCGTGCGAGCGCACGCTCTGGACGACGCGCGAGATCCGCGCGATCCCGGTGCGCGCGTCGGCGATCGCCTTGGGCGCCTCGATGAGCGCGTCGGCGTAGCCCAGCCGATCGGCGCGCGTGCACGCCTCCGACACGGAGAGCTCGCCGCGCGCGATCCCGGCGAGGCAGGCGCGCTGCTCGGCGAGCGCATCGCCCAGCGTCGGCAGCACCTCGGCGAGGTACTCGAGGTTCGAGCTCGCGAACTGGGTGGGCGTATTGATCTCGTGGGCAAGCCCGGCGGCGAGCTGGCCGAGCGCCTCGAGCCGGCGCGAGCGCCGCTGGTCTTCCTCGTGCCGGGTGCGCTCGCGCAGCCGCTCCTCGACCTCGGCCTGGACGCGCGCCTCGAGGTTGCGCAGCTTGTCGTCGAGCTGGCGGCCGCGCAGCCACTTCTCGCACAGGCACGCGGCGAGCTGGCGGACCTCCATCGGATCGAACGGCTTGCGCAGCACGAGCAGGCGATCGCCGGGGTTCAGCCTCCGCACGATGTCCTCCCACGAGTAGTCGCTGAACGCGCTGCACAGCACGATCTCGAGCTCGGGCTGGCACTGCCACATCCGCGCGATGGTCTCGATGCCGTCGATGCCGGGGGGCATGCGGATGTCGACGAACGCGCACGCGAACGGGCGATCGTGGCCGCGCGCCTGGGCGACCGCGCGCACCGCCTCCTCGCCCTGGCTGACGAACGCCAGGTCGTAGTCGGCGCACGGCGCCGGCCCGCCGACCGGGTCGCCGCCGAGCTCGCGCTCGAGGTCATCGAGCGAGGAGGTGACGGCGGCCCGCGCGCTGCGATCGAGGATCTGCTGGAAGTCGTGGTGGATCGCCTCGTTATCGTCGACGATCATGATGCGGGCCGGCTCACTCATGGGATCTCCCAGGCTCGGTCGGGACGCGGAGGATGAACATGGCGCCGCGGCCCAGCCCCTCGCTCGAGCAGCGCAGCGTGCCTCCGAGCTGCTCGGCGGCCAGCGCCGAGGAGTGCAGGCCGTAGCCGTGGCCCTTGGGCTTGGTGGTGAAGCCGGCGGTGAAGATCTTGAGCAGCGACTCGGGCGCGATGCCGCCGCCGGTATCCTCGACGGCGAGCACGAGCGATCCGCCGTCGACCGACGCGGTGATCGTGATCCGGCGCGCGGTCTCGGTGCCGGCCTTGACCAGCTGCGTGATCGAGTCGCGCGCGTTGGCGAGCAGGTTGACCAGGATCTGCAGCACGCGGTGGCGATCGACGGTGACGGCGAGGCCTTCGTCGACCCGGCGCGCGATCTCCAGGCCGTGGCGCTCGCTGTCGGCGCAGCCCAGGCCGATCGCCTGCTCGATCAACGTCGCGAGCTCGATCTGCTCGAGCACGCCGCCGGTGCGCGCGTAGCCGTTCTGCGCGGTCACCACGCGATTGATGTGCCCGATGTGGTCGCGCAGCGTCGCCAGCCCGCCGAGCAGCTTGCCGCGGTCGGCGTCGAGCGCGCCCGCGATCGCGGTCAGGTAGCGCAGCCCGGCGTCGAGCTTGGCCGGATCGATCGGGCCCTGCGTCTGCGCGGCACCGAGGAGCTCGCCCGCGCGCCGCACGCGCTCGACCGGCAGCTCGCGCGCGCGCTCGTTGAGCACGTCGATGCCGACGTTGACCGAGGTCAGGATGTTGCCCACGTTGTGGAGCACGCCGGTGGCGACCTCGGCCATGCCGGCGTGGCGCGAGGCCTCGACCAGCTGGTGGTTGGCCTCGTTGAGCCGCTCGAGCATCATGCCGAGCGCGTTGGTCATGTCGACGACCTCGCGGCCGCCCGCAACGCCGGCCACCCCCGCGATCCGGGGAGGCTTGGCGCCGCGCGCGATGTCGCGCGCGATCGTGGTCAGACGCTCGAGCGGGCGGACCAGCGCGGTCGCCAGCACGATGCAGGCGAACAAGCCGAGCACGAGGACCACGGCGGTCGCCGAGACCACCGTGGCCCGCGCGTCGGAGCGGTCCTGGACCAGGCGATCGAGCGACTGACCGACGACCAGCGTGCCGCGACCGCCGCCGCGGCCGACCACCGGCGCGCTCGTGATCAAGAGGTCGCCGTGCACCACGCTCGCGGCGCCGGCCAGCTGCGGCAGCTGCGCCGGGACGCGCTCGGGGCTCCAGGTCGCGAACCGCGCGCCGCCGTCGGCGAGCACCACGGCGAACCGCGCATCGGGCGAGCTGCCCAGCCACGCCAGCACCTTGGCCGCGTTGGCCGCGTCGTCGAACTCGAGCGCCGGCGCGACCGCGCTCGCCATCACCTGCGTCATCGTGCGCGCGCGCAGCTCGGCCTGCGCCTGGGCCTGCTCGGCCATCCGCGCGGGGAAGAACTCGACCATGAACAGCGCGACGACCAGGATCAGGAACCCGAACACCGCGACCATGCGAACGCGCAGCGAGAACCGGGCCAGGGGGCCTGTCATGGGGCCTCCACGCTGCGTGCGAGTTGCAGCAGCCCGGCGTCGAGCTTCGCACCCTCGGCCGCCGCCGCCCGGACGTTGACCACGATCTCGTCGCGCTGCGAGCCGGGCACGATGCCGACGGCGAGCCCCTTGACCACCTCGCGCTCGCGGGTCGAGAAGCTCAGGACCTTGTTCGCGCGCGTCACGTTCGCCAGGTCGGTGACCGCGATCGCCTTGGCGAGCCCGTCGCAGGCGAACAGCGCCGCCGCATGCAGGTCGTGCAGCGCGCTGCCGAGCGCGCTCGCGGTCTCGAACTTGTGCGCCGTGACCACGACCGGACGGCCATCGACCTTGAGCTTCCTGGAGCTCGCGAACGCCGCGGTCCACCGCGCTCGCTCGGCCGCGCCGCCATCTCCCGCCGGATACACGATGACGATCCGGACCTCGTCGCCCGCGCGCTCGCTCAGGTGGTTGTCGTAGGCCAGCACGCGCAGCATGACCAGCGCGCGGCGGTCATCGGCGGCGTCGGCACCGGCGGCGTTGCCAAGCCCGACCACGAGCACGAACGCGAGCAGCGCCGCGATCCCGCGCAGCAGACCGCGGAGCACACCCAGGATCGAACGCGGCGACGAAAGTCGCGTCGAGCACGGGCGCCATTGCACGTGTACCAGGGTCGGCCGGTTCGCCGCGCTTGAAAGCCCTCGCCCAACCCGGTGTAAGCCTGGACCGGCGCCGGTGCCGGCACCGTGTACGGAGGACTGCCCTCGGGCGTTGGCCTAGGGGACACTCCTGCGACGCAACGCGAGCGCGCACCGTGCACGCGCACGACCGATCACCACAACGGTCAGCCTGCGAGCTCAGCTCGGTCGGCGCCGGAGCGCTGCGACCGCGGTGTCGAGCGAGCTCCCCGCGAGGCCGAAGCACTCGCCGAGCAGCGCGCCGATCTCGGCGTCGGAGCCGCTCGCGACGGCGGTGCGAAGGCCCATCGCCTTGCCCATGAACGCCGGCCCGAGCGCCGTCGACTGGCGCTGGAAGTGCTGCGCAGCCGCGCGCGCCTCCGCCGCCGGCAGCTCGAGCAGCGTCTCGAGGACCACCCCGGCGGCCTCGGCATCGCCCTTCATCGTCGCGGCGGCAAAATCACGAAACGTCACGTCGGCCATGGCGCAACGTACCACCGCCCGATCGTGCGGATCGCGCCCGTGCGATCGGGCAGGCGCGCACGGCGTGCGCGTCGGAGAACGACCGATGCAGCGAATCCTCGCCGATGCTGGCACTTGACTTGAATCATATGGGCGTTACGGAGGCTACGTGATGCACGCGACCGATTCGTTTCCGACCCAACCCGTGACCGGCGAGTCCGAGCGGCCGGTTGCCTCGTCGGGCGCTGGCTCGGAGGCGACCCTCGCTGAGGCAGTGCCGCGCAGTGAGGGCCGCACGGTCGATACGCTCGGCACCGCCGGCGCGCCCGCCAACGACGAGGCGAGCGATCGCCAGAGCGCGCTGCGGGCGCTGCGCAACCTCGAGGCCACCGAGGCCCGCCTCGCCCGCAACGCCAAGCGTGAGCTCGATGAGGCGCGCAGCAAGCTCGTCCAGGATCTCTTGCCGGTGCTCGACAACCTTGATCGCACGATCCGCGCCGCGTACGCCGCGCGCGGCGAGCCCGCCATGGTCGAGGGCGTGCGCATGGTGCGCCACCAGCTCGAGGGTGTCCTCCGCGGCTACGGCGTGGAGCGCATCGAGGCGCTGGATCAGCAGTTCGATCCCAACCTGCACGAGGCGATCGGCATCGCCTCCGTCAGCGACCCGCGCCGCCATGGCGTCGTCGTCCAGCAGGCCGAGCCTGGCTATCGCTTCGAGGGCCGGCTGCTCCGGCCGGCCAAGGTCAGCGTCGGCAAGCTCGTGGCGCCGGTCGGCGCGGCTCCCCGCCCGCTGTGGCGGTAGCGCGCGCCGCTTGCACTGTCCCGTTGCGCGCGTTGTGGTCAGCCCGCTGGCTGACCGCAGCCCGCGCAGAATCGGCCGCCCGGCGGCAGCTGCGCGCCGCATCCGCTGCAGAACGCCTTGGCGACGCCGCTGCCCACCGGCTTGCCGCAGCCGGCGCAGAACTTTGCGCCCGGGGCGAGGCCCGTGCGGCAATGCGGGCACTGACTGACCATCTCGGCCGTGGCATCGAACCCGGCGACATGGTCGACCTTGCGCAGCTTCTCGGCGACCTGTTGCGCCGCGATCTGGGCCTGCTGCGCCGCGGCTTCCTCGGCGAGGTTGGGCGCGCAGCTCTCACACAGCTGGCGCTGCTCGTTCCAGCAGACCTCCGGGCAGACCCAGATCCCGCACCGCGTGCACTGATGGAACTTGGGCCGTAGCTCCTCGATGGCCTCCTTGAAGGCCGTGTCCCACGCCTGACCGCGCAAGCCGTCCTTCATGTACTCGCCCGCCTGGCCGGCCGCCCACAGGCTGCTGCCGCCGAAGATGCTGCCCAGGCCCTTGGCGATCTTCGAGCCCACGCCGAGCTTGGACGTCTTGAACGTCGAGCGGTACCCGTTGTGGCACTTGTCGCAGTGGAACTCGAACTGGTACCCGGTGTCGTTGCTGTGATCGGTGTAGTTACGCGTGAACGCGATGCTCCCCATATAGCTCGCCATTGTATCAAACCTCCGGTCCGCGCCGAGCGGTCAGCGCGTGAGCGCGACGGCGATCTCACACGCGAGCTGCGCGTTGTGCAATGCGAGCGCGCGGTTCGCGCGGATCGACGCGCCCCCGGTCACCTCGGCGAGCCGCGACAGCAGGAACGGCGTCAGCTGCTTGCCGGCGATCCGCGCCGCGGTGGCCTCGGCGAGCGCGGTCGCGATCGCGATGTCGATCGACGTGGCGTCGAGCGCATGGTCCTCGGGGATCGGGTTGCACACCAGGATCCCGGCGCTCGATCCAAGGCCATCCCAGCGCGCGCGCGCGATCGCCGCCAGCTCGCCCGCGCTGTCGACCCGGTGCTCGAGCGCGACTCCCGATCGCCCGGTGTAGAACGCCGGGAACTCCAACGTGCGATAGCCGATGACGAGCACCCCGAGCGTCTCGAGCAGCTCGACGGTGCGCGGCAGATCGAGGATCGCCTTGGCACCCGCCGATACCACCGCGATCCGCGTCCGCGACAGCGCCACCAGATCGTGCGAGACATCGCCGGTCTCGCCGCGGTGCACGCCGCCGATGCCGCCGGTCGCAAACACCCGGATCCCGGCGCGCGCGGCGAGCACCGCGGTCGCGCTCACCGTCGTCGCCGCCGAGCTCTTGCGCGCGAGGTGAACCGCCAGGTCCGTGGCCCCCGCCTTGGCCAGGCGGCTGCCGTCGCGCGCGAGCCGCTCGAGCGCATCGACCGGCAAGCCGATGCGCGGCCTCCCGTCGACGATCGCGATCGTCGCCGGGATGCCGCCGCCGCCGCGCACCGTGGCCTCGAGCTCGCGCGCGACCGCGAGGTTCTCCGGCCACGGCAACCCGTGCGCGATGATCGTCGACTCGAGCGCGACGATCGGCCGACCAGCCAGGCGCGCTGCCTCCACCTCGGGTGCGAATACCAGGTGCACGGCAAACGTTATCCGCGATCGCGCGCACACGGGTAGCGGTTTCGGCGGCCGCCCGAGGCTCCGGCTGCACAGCGGTGCACCCGTGTGCTACGGGTTGACCAGATGTCCTCCACGACCCGCCTACTGGTGCTCGGCGTGGTGCGCATCTTCCAGCCGGTGCACGGCTACGAGGTGCGCCGCGAGCTGATCACCTGGCGCGCCCAGGAGTGGGCATCCGTGCAGCCCGGCTCGATCTACAACGCCCTCAAGACCCTGACCCGCGACGGTTTCCTCGAGGTGGTCGGCACCGATCAGGTCGGCGGCCGGCCCGAGCGCACGAGCTACCGCCTGACGTCGGCCGGCGAGGAGGAGTTCCGGATCCTCCTGCGCGAGGAGTGGTGGACCGTGCGGACGCCGATCGATCCGCTGATGGCGGCGATCAGCTTCATCGGCTACGTGTCGCGCGCCGAGGCGATCGCCGCGCTCGAGCATCGCATGAACCAGATCCACGGCATGGTGCACGGCATCGAGTTCGGCATCGAGTCGCACGACGGCATCGACTCGCCGTTCCACGTGCGCGAGATGATGCGCCTGCTCAACGCGCGCGTGCTCTCGGAGGTCGAGTGGGCCAAGCAATTCATCGCACGGCTCAAGAACGGCGAGTACACGACCGCCGACGACCCGCCCTGGGAGCCGGCCTCCGCCGCCGAGCGCCAGGCTGCGACCAAGCCGTCACAGAAGGTCTTCGGTGCCGGCGAGCCGGTGCGCCGCGCGCGCAGCGGCGGCGGTGTGGACGCACGACGCGCGCGCGAGGACCGCCGCTCTCCCGCGGACCGCCCCGACAATCGACGCCGCTCTCCCGCGGACCGCCCCGACGATCGACGCCGCTCTCCCGCGATAAACCGCAGTCCTGGCGCCGAGCCCCTCGGGCCGACGATGAGCGAAGCGCAGCCACGGCGCGGGCGCGGGGTCGTATCGAGCGCACGCGCAGCTCGCCAGCGTCGATCGCGCTGACGTCCTTGACGCGCTGGCGCGGTCCACGCACGCCGCGTGTGCCGCGCTCACGCGCGCCCATGGCGTTCACGGGTGCTCATCGCGCCCGTCGCTGCGCGCCGTTCAGCCGTTCACTGCACCGTGTGCCGATCCGCGCTGCGACATGGGTCGCGACACCGCGACAGGCGGCAAACCTCCGCGCGTCAGCGCTTCGCGACGGTGCGGCCGCGTCGTCGACTGGCGACGCGTGCCCTCGTCGGGTAGACCGGATTCGTAGCGGCATCGCGTTCGCATCGTCACGAACACGTGTCATTGAACAGAGCGCCGCGAGCGGGCACAGCACAGCGCAAACCTGACAGCAGGTTGTCGCCATCATTGGCAATACAGAACCCTGGAGATCGCGATCGGTGGCGCGCATGCGAACCCGGGGTTGACAAGTTAGTCAAATTTGATTATTCCAAGCAGGCCATGATGATCCAGGCTCGCGGCCTCGCCCGCACGTTCAAGAACCGTCGCGCGGCCGTCGAGGCAGTCCGGGGCATCGACCTCGACGTCGAGGCTGGCGAGATCGTTGGCCTGCTCGGGCCCAACGGCGCGGGCAAGACCACCACCCAGCGCATGCTGGCGACCCTGCTGGTGCCCACCGCCGGCGAGGCCACCGTGGCGGGCTGCGACCTGCGGCGCGATCCGGTGGGCGTGCGTCGCCAGCTCGGTTACGTCTCGCAGGCCGGTGGCACCAACCCGTCGGCCAAGGTCGACGAGGAGCTGGTCACCCAGGCCCAGCTGTACGGCATGTCGCGCACGGCTGCGCGCACCCGCGCCCGTGAGCTCCGCGAGCTGCTCGACCTCGCCGAGCTCGGCGACCGCGTGATCAAGACGCTGTCGGGCGGCCAGCGCCGCCGGCTCGACATCGCGCTCGGCCTCATGCACGACCCCAGGCTGGTGTTCCTCGACGAGCCGTCGACCGGGCTCGATCCGCAGACCCGGGCCAACCTGTGGTCGCACATTCGCGCGATGCGCGACCGCCGCGCCAGCACGATCCTGCTCACCACGCACTACCTCGAAGAGGCGGACGCGCTGTGCGACCGCATCATGATCATCGACGCCGGCAAGATCGTCGCGAGCGGCACCCCGGCCGAGCTCAAGCGGCGGATCTCGGGCGACCTGGTCACCTTCGAGGTCGACGATGTCGCCCGCGCCGCCGAGCTCATGCGCAGCCGCGGCGACGCCCGCGACGTCACCACCATCGACCGCGGCCTGCGGATCACGGTCGACCGCGGCGAGACCCAGGCGCTGCCGCTGATGCGCGTGCTCGACGACGCTGGCCTCAAGGTCGGCTCGATGCACATCGCGCATCCTTCGCTCGACGACGTGTTCCTCACCCTCACCGGTCGCTCGCTGCGCGATGCACCGTCTGCATGACTGACCTCGATTACTACTTCTATCTGCGAACTCTCGACGAGCCCGGCTCCCCCGACGCTCCTCCCCGTGAGGTCCCGATGCTGCGCGACGCCATGATC
>DATIPJ010000208.1:0-3877 GCA_035472155.1 Kofleriaceae bacterium | reverse complement strand
CGCCGCCGACCCCGAGGGCGAGGGCAGCGACGACACGACGACGCCCTTCGCGCTCGCGACCACGTTCGACACCGAAGCCGACTCATCGTTCGATGATCTCGAGACCGGCTGCCCGTGGCCGCCCGACGACATGGCCGACGGCTCGGTGCGCGTGCCGCCCGATGACCCGGCGCTCGCCGCGCCCGCAAGCCCCGACGGCGGTGATGCCGGCGATGCCGTGCTCGACGAGGATTCGGCGGCGGAGCAAGAGCTCGACGCGTTCATCGACGGCAAGAAGCGACCGCACCACCTCGCCGACTGAGACGAGAGGTATGCTCCGGTCGCCATGTCTTCGGACCCGCGCACGGAGTACCTCGCGCTTGTCGACGAGCTGACCGAGCATGATCGGCGGTACCACGTCGAATCCAATCCGACGATCAGCGACGTCGAGTACGACCGGCTGAACCACAAGCTGCGCGCGATCGAGGCCGAGCACCCCGAGTGGGTGGTCGATTGGTCGCCGACGCGGCGGGTCGGGCATGCGCCGGTCTCGCAGTTCGCCAAGGTCGAGCGGCCGATCGCGATGCTGTCGCTCGACAACACGTACGACGAGGCCGAGCTCAAGGCGTTCTTCGACCGCGTGGTCAAGGGGCTCGACGGTGACGTGCCGGTGTTCTCGATCGAGCCCAAGATCGACGGCTTCGGGATCGAGCTGACCTACGAGCGCGGCCTGCTGACGCTGGGCGCCACGCGCGGCGACGGTCGGATCGGCGAGGACGTCACCGCCAATGTCCGCATGGTCAAGGGCGTGGCGCTCCGGCTGCGCGAGCCCATCGAGCGCATCGTGGTGCGCGGCGAGATCTACATGACCAAGGCCGAGTTCGCGGCGATCAACGCCGCGCGGCTCGAGGCCGGCGAGGAGCCGTTCAAGAACCCGCGCAACACCGCCGCGGGATCGATCAAGCAGCTCGATCCGCGCGAGGTCGCCAAGCGCCCGATGCGCACGATCTTGTACGAGGTCGTCGACGGCGAGCGGTTCGCCAGCGGCCACCTGGCGTCGCTCGAGCGAATCCACGCGCTCGGCCTGCCGGTGTCGAGTCACAACTCGCGCGCCGCGAGCTGGGACGAGCTGATCGCGTGCATCCACAGCTGGCGCGACAAGCGCGACGATCTGGCCTACGAGCTCGACGGCCTCGTCATCAAGGTCGACGACTTCGCGCTGCGCACCGCGCTCGGCACGACGGCCAAGTTTCCGCGCTGGGCGATCGCGTACAAGTTCCCGGCGCGCCAGGTCACGACCCGGCTGCTCGGGATCGATAGCTACGTCGGTCGCACCGGCGCGGTCACGCCGGTCGCGCGGCTCGAGCCGGTCGAGCTGTCGGGGACCACGGTCGCGCGCGCGTCGGTCCACAACTGGGACATCGTGGCCAAGCTCGGGCTCGGCGAGGGCGACCGCGTGCTGCTCGAGAAGGCCGGCGAGATCATCCCGCAGATCCTCGGCGTCACCGAGAAGGGCGGCGGCCCGCCGTTCACGCAGCCGGCGCGCTGCCCGTCGTGCGAGGCCGAGCTCGCGCGCGAGGAGGGGCGCGTGGCGCTGATGTGTCCCAACCGCCTCGCGTGCCCGGCGCAGCAGCTCGGCGCGATCGAGTTCTTCGCGTCGCGCGGGCAGATGAACATCGATGGGCTCGGCGAGAAGGTCGTCGCGCAGCTGGTCGAGAGCAAGCTGGTCGCCGACGTCGCCGATCTGTTCGTGCTGACGGCCGAGCAGCTCGAGCAGCTCGAGCGGTTCGGCAAGCTGTCGGCCGAGAACCTGGTCGCGGCGCTCGCCAAGTCGAAGGCCGATGCGACGTTTGCGCGTCTGCTCGCGGCGCTCGGCATCCCCAACCTCGGCGGCGTGCTCGCCCGGCCGATCGCCGAGAAGTACGGCACGCTCTCGGCGCTGCGCGCTGCCGCCGATGCCAAGGACAGCGAGGCATTCGTGGCCGAGCTGTGCGAGATCGATGGCATCGGCGAGACGATCGCGCTGCACGTCGACCGCTTCCTGCGCGATCCGCACGCGCGGATCGTCCTCGACAAGCTCGCCCAGCGCGGCATCGATCCCAGGCAGCCGGTGCGCGCGGTCGTCGAGGGCCCGCTGATCGGCAAGGTCGTCGTCGTGACCGGCACGCTGACCCAGCCGCGCGGCGATGTGCAGAAGCGCATCGAGGCCGCGGGCGGCAAGGTCGCCGGCTCGGTCAGCAAGAAGACCAGCTACCTGGTCGCCGGCGCGGAGACCGGCAAGGCCAAGCTCGAGGCCGCGCAGAAGCACGGCGTCGAGGTCATCACCGAGCAGCAGCTCGACGATCTGCTCGCCGGCAAGGCGGTGGTGTCAGCCGGCGAAGCGCCGGCTGCCGAGTAGCTACTTGCCGCCGGCCTTTTCGTGGATCTTCTTGAGCCCGAACACGTAGCCCTGCGAGGCGACGGGCAGGTGGCAGGTCAAGCAGATCGCCTGATTGACCTCCTTGGGCGACTTGTCGGCGTTGAACAGCGCGTAGTTCCAGTCCTGGTTGCGGAGCAGCTCGGGGATGTCCTTGCCCCAGTTGGCGCGCGCCTCCATGCCTTCATAGATGGCGATCTTCTCGGTCTGCCAGAGGCCGTCCTTGCCGGCGATCGGCTTCTTCTCGGCGTCCATCTTGGGGACGGACTTCACGATGATGATCTGCGTGCCGTCGGGGAGCGGCTTGCCTTCCTTGGCGGCCTTGAGGCCGACCGCGTTGACGTACGCCTGCGCGACGACGTGCTGATCATCGCGGTTCTTGGCGTCGTACAGCGTGAAGCCTTTCGGGAAGTCCTTGGGGAAGGCCATCTTGGTCTTCTTGGCCGCCGCCGCCTCCTCGGGCGTGGTCGCGTCGCTGCCCGCGGGCTGGCTCGCCCAGAACGCAGCGACGTTCTCGAAGTCGGCGTCGCTCAGGACGCCCGCCATCGCGTTCATCACCGGGTGCTTGCGGTCACCGGCCTTGAACGCCTTGAGCTGCTTGATGATGTAGGTCTCGCGCTGGCCGGCGAGGTGCGGCGTATCGCTGTTGCCGACCGCCGTGTGGCACGCAGCGCACGCGGTGGCCTTCGCCTTGCCCGCTGCCGCATCGCCACCGGCGCTGGTCACGGACGGCATCGAGAACATGAGTATGGCGCCAGCGGCGGCGCCGAGAAAAATGCCAGAGCGGATCGAGCGCATGCCTGACTCCTGGGACGAGGTTCGAACGGCGGCAGTGTGCCACCACACGAGCCCGCGTGGTGCGTCCGGATGACCGGATTGCCGCGGATCAGCGTCGATCCGCAGCAATTCGGTCATACCGCCCCGCGACTGCAACCTCGCCCACAGGTAGGTGCGCTCGAGCTGCGCGTGGCTACTTCTGCGTCGGCTTGTCGGCCGACTTGTCGAGCGAGGCCTGTGGGTTCTTCTGGAGATCGTGCGCCTGATCCGAATGGCGCTGCAGCACGGGCTTGGTCGACTTCAACATCGTCTGCAGATCCGGATCGGCCGCCGCGCCGATCGACGTGTCGATCTTCGCGAGCTCCTTGTCGTGGCCCGCGACCATCATGCTGAGGAACGCCTTGTCGAACTCGGCGCCCTTGAGCGTCTTGAGGTGCGCGGTCTCGGTCGTCATGTTCTTGACGTCCTGCCGGTCCGCATCGGTCTCCGGCTTGTCGGCGGGAATCGTCGCGAGCTTGTGCGCCTTGGCGAACGAAACGAGCTCCTTGTCGTTGCTCGTGTGATCGTTGACGAGCGTCTCGGCGTAGCCCTTGATCGCCTGGGTGCCACTCTTCTGCGCGAGCTTGCCCATGTCGATCTCCATCTGATTGACGTGATGGAGATGCGCCATGATCTTCACGTCGCCGTCGGCGACCTTCGCATTCT
>DATIPJ010000207.1:0-9015 GCA_035472155.1 Kofleriaceae bacterium | reverse complement strand
GACAAGGATCTCACCCTCGCGATCGACCTCGCCACCCGCAAGGTCGTGGCGACCTGGAAGCCGTCCTGCGGCGAGGCCGGCCCGCGCGGCCTGCGCCTCGCGGACGCCGAGGGTGTCCTGCTGGTCGCGTGCACCGCCAAGCTGGTCAGCCTCGATGTCGCCCATGACGGCGCCGCCATGGCCTCGCTCGACACCGGCGAGGGCGTCGACGACTTCGATTACCTCGCCGCCGACCACCGCGTCTACGTCGGCGCCGCCAGGGCCGCCAGGCTCACCGTCGCCACGCTCGACGCCCACGGCGGCCTGACCCAGATCGCCTCGGTCCCGACCAAGGAAGGCGCCCGCAACGGCGTCGTCAGCCGCGACGGCCGCGTCTACCTCGCCAACTCCAGGGACTCCGAGCTCGTCATCGTCGAGCCATAGCGTCGTCCACGTCGGGCGGGTCACAGCGCGGAGGCGCAGAATTTCGCACGCCGCGTGAAACACTTTGCGGGCTCGTACGCCATAAGGCTGGATCGCCGCTGTCGAGAAAGTTCCGGATGGCCGCGCTGCGTCGCCATGCCGCCGTCCTTCGACCATGGGCGATCGATGTCCTTTTCTCAAACGAACCGGGAGGTAGTGATGAGCCGACAACACGTCAACGTATCGATCGTCGTGTCGATCCTTGTGACCGCATTCTTCGTCGGGTGCGCAATCGCCGAGGACCCGCAGCCCGCCGTCGGCGTGGTCGAGTCCAACGCCACCACGGGCCCATGCGCGGACGCGTGCCGGGGCGACTTCGATCTCTGCAACATTGATTGTCCCAATTGCCAATCCTGTCGGCGCGTGCTCACGCGCTGTCTTGCCAGCTGTGACAACGTGGACAGCGACGGAGACGGATTCGTCGACAGTCATGACAACTGCCCCGCCGTGTACAATCCTGACCAGGCAGATTGCGATGTCGACGGGATTGGCAATGCATGCGATTCACTGAACGCGGCGTATGTCACGACCATTCCCGAGCGGACCTGCATGATCGACAAGGACGAGCACGTCATCCACAAGACGTTCGAGCACTGGGTCGAATCGATGCAGCACGATAGCAGCGCGTGCGGTGCGCCCGATCGCTGGCTTCGCCGGATCCGCGACTCGGAGGACTGCTCGTTCAACGTCAGTGATGAGCAGTGCTGCCGCGGTCTCACTCCCTCGCTCAATGCCACGGGGGCGCTGCCAGAGCCGTGGTGCACGACCGCGCGCGACCAGAACTTCTGTCACTGAATCCGGCGCGTCAGCGGCGTCGCGACGCGCGCCAGTACTCGCCCGGCGCCGTGCCGACGAGACGCCGGAAATGCCGGTGCAGCTGGCTCTGGTCGTCGAATCCGACGCGCAGCGCGACGGCGCTCGGGCGAACGCCCGCGGCGAGCAGCTGCTTGGCCTCGAGCTGGCAGCGGCGCAGCCGGCCGCCGGCGGCTTCTACAACGCGGACGGGTCCGCTGGCGGTGAGTGAGGCGCACATCGCACGGGCGTGATCCGCGGCCGGGTATACTCGGCGGATGGGCAAGCGGCGGATCGCGGTGATCGGATCGGGGCAGTCGGGGCTGGTGGCGGCGCACGGGCTGGTGCGCGCGGGGCACGAGGTCAAGGTGTACTCGGATCGCTCCGCGGATGCGTGGTTGAACGACTCGCGGCCGACCGGGACCGCGGCCCGTTTCCACCCGGCGCTGGCCTACGAGCGCTCGCTCGGTCTCGCGCACTGGGAGGCCGCTGCGCCGACGATGCGCGGCGTGCATCTGACGTTCTCGCCCAAGGTCGGCAACCGCCTGCTGACGATGGCGGCGCGGATACCCCAGGGTGGCCAGGCCGTCGATCTCCGGCTCCAGAGCCACCGCTGGATGACCGACCTCGGCGACCGCGTCGTCGTCGAGAAAATCACGCCCGAGCGACTCGATCAGCTCGCGGGTGAGCACGAGCTCGTGCTGGTGGCCACGGGGCGCGGGCCGCTCGCCGAGCTGTTCGCGCGCAACGCGGCGCGCAGCGTCTACGACAAGCCGCAGCGCAAGCTCGCGATGGTGATCGTCGTCGGGGCGCCGCTCGCGATCCAGGGCGTGCCGTTCCTGCCGGCGAAGTTCAACCTGTTCGCCGACTGCGGCGAGGCCTTCTGGATCCCGTATCACCACCGCGATCACGGGCCGTCGTGGTGCCTCCTGTTCGAGGCCAGGGCCGGTGGCGCGATGGATCGCTTCGACGATTGCAAGACGGGCCACGATGTGGTCGCCCGCGCGAAGCAGGTGATCGGCGATCTGATGCCGTGGGACGCGGGGTGGGTCGCGCAGGCCGAGCTCGCCGATCCGAACGGCTGGTTGATCGGCGCGGTCACGCCGACGGTGCGCGCGCCGGTCGCCCGGTTGCCCTCGGGCCGCGTCGTGATGCCGCTCGGCGATACCGCGATCGCGATGGACCCGATCGCGGGGCAGGGCGCGAACCTCGGCAACAAGGCGGCGCACCACATCGTCGATACGATCACCGCGGCTCCCGATGCGACGTTCGATGCCGCGTGGATGACCGCGACGTTCGAGGCGTTCTGGGCCGACCACGGGGCCGCGACCGTGAAGTTCAATAACCTCTTTCTCGAACCGATGTCGCCCGCCGGCCAGATGCTCCTGATCTCCCAGTACGGCACGAACGGACGCGACGATTCGGTGCGGCAGCACCTCGCAGACGAGGTGATGCAGAACTTCGCAGACCCCAGGCTCTACACCGAAGCCTTCCTCGACAAGCGCGTCGCGCGCGCCACGATCGCCAAGCTCACCCGGCAGTCGCCGCGCAAGCTCTTCGCAGGCAGCATGATGCGGATCGGCGCCAAGCAGCTCGGCCGGCTGTTCGGCAAGCAACCCGTGCATCCCACCGTCGCCGCCGACTAGGAGTCGCCCAGAGCCTGCAGCTGGATCCGCCGGTGATGAGACGAGCGCGGCGCCGCTGACGGCAACGCCGCCGGATGCAGCTCGTCACAGCCAGTCCTCAGGAGCGGTTCTCCGCCGACCTCTGCCGAGGCGCCGACGGGACCTCGCGCACCGAAATGGGCGGTCCGCCGCGCTTGTAGCCAATAAAGACCGCTACGCGGACGCGGACGCGGATTCCAGGAGAGCGCGAGGGTGGCCTGACTATGGACAGCGGCGAGCCCAGGCCCCGCCACACCGGGCGGGGCATACCCCCGCCGCTGTCCACAGCCCGCTGCCTCGCAGGAGGCTCCGTTGAAGAGGATTTTTTCAATCCAGATCGGAGGTGCGATCAGGCAATGCAGGTCCGTAAAGAACAGGAGGTGCGACGTCCTTCAAGAAATTTGGAAGAGTCATCTTGCGAAGGCACCCCGGTCATCGGGTGACGCGATATCGGCCAGGACCGGCCGTCGATTCGGCCGAGCCGGGCGGTCCGAACATCGAGCCTCGACCCGGCGTGATTGCAGAGCGCGCGCATCCGGAGAGCGCCCGGTGAGCCGTTCTCCACGATGCCGGCCTCTTCATGCGCGTATCATCCAGGAGGCCTTATGCTGTTGCGGTTCCCGAGCCCGATGAGCGGGTTCGTCGTTGCACTGGCGAGCGTTGCGGGCTGCGGCGGTGAAGAGTCGTTCACGCTGCAGCTCGGCAACCACGAGGTGGTGATCGAGCGGGTGGCCAGCGCTCGGCTCGCCCACACCGACCAGGGGCTGGAGCACCCGATCGTGGTCGGCGATCTCGACGGCGATGGCATCGACGATGCGGTCGTGCGGACGACGTTCATGGCGGCCCCCAGCGGCGACGGCAATACCGTGTACGGCGGCGCGGTGTACGTGCTGTACGGCGGCAGCGCCGTCACGGGCGCGATCGATCTGGCGCAGCTGCCGGCGATGGTCCACGTCGGCTCGCCCAGCGTCAGCACGCCACCCAGTGGCGGCATCGCGGCGGTCGGCGACATCGACGGCGACGGCCTCGCCGACTTCGTGGTCTCGATCGACGGCTACATCGGATGCGTGGATCCGCCGTCTCCGTTCATCATCGACACCGCCCCGGTCGCCGGCGTCTGGGTCGTGTACGGCAGCGCCACGCGCCTGACGGGCAGCCACGAGATCAAGGACGTCGCCGCACGGTTGAGCGAACCCCCGGCGTGCGGCCGCTGGAACCACGCCGCCGGGCTCGGCGACATCGATGGCGAGGGCAAGGCGGACTTCGCGGTCAGCAAGCAGACGTCCACCCTCGGCGAGCCGTACCAGGTGTTCGTCTTCTACGGCCGTGGCGAGCGCTGGTCGGGCACCGTCGATCTTGCGTCCAGCGCGGACGCGACGATCAGCGAGCCTGGCGCCGCGAACCAGCTCGGCGCCGCGAGTGCGTATCGCGTCGGCGACGTCGACGGCGACGGGTTCGCGGACTTCGTCGTCCGGCTGCCGCTCGACGCCAGCAAGCTGGACGCCCGTATCGTGCGCGGCTCGGCCACGCGCCTCGCCGGTGCCGTGGGGCTCCCCGACATCGGCCACACCCGACTGCCGGGCGGGGACTTCTGCTTCGTGAGCGACCTCGCGTACGCGGTCGCGCTCGGCGATCTCGACGGCGATGGCGCCGATGACTTCTCGCTGGTCAACTGCGAGCGCAGCGCGGACCGCCTGTTCGCGCTGGTCAGGCACCGGGTGTTTTACGGCAGGACGGGCGGGCTCCCGGCCCAGCTCGAAGCGGTCGACGCTGCCGCGACGCTCGTCCCGAGCCACGGCTTCTATCCCAGCCAGCTGATCGCCGGCGATGTCGACGGCGACGGTATCCCCGACCTGATCTTCGCCGACCAGAACCTGCACGACACCAACGGCGGCGTGCAGGTGATCAAGGGCCAGCACGAGCGGTTGTCCGGCGCCATCGATCCGAGCGCGGAGAGCAAGGTCTCGTACATCGGCCAACCGCAGCCGGTTCCGGGCTGCCACGGCGACAACTGCACGCTGCCGGAGAAGCTGGGGACCGGCATCAGCCTCGGTGACCTGACCGGCGACCACCAGCCGGACCTGATCATCGGCGCCAGCTCCGACGATTACGAGATCATCCCGGTCCCCGGCGCCGCGATGGGTCACACCTACGTCCTGTCATCGCCTGTTATGCCGAAGCCGTGAGCCGTTCGGCGGCCTGCGAGCCTCTTGAGCTTCTAGCCTAGCTTCGCCATGGCCTCCCCCGTGTCCAGGACCCTGCGCGTGATCGACGGCGGCGCCGCCGCGCGGACACCTGCGCTTGACCGGCAGCCGCTCACGCTCGACGCCGCGTTTCGCGCCCACGCCGGGTTCGTCGCCAGCGTCGCGCTGCGCGTGCTCGGGCGGCCCGCGGAGGTCGACGACCTGGTCCAGGACGTCTTCCTGCGCATCCTGCCCCGGCTCGGCGAGCTGCGCGATCCGGCGGCGGTGCGCGGCTGGCTCGCCGTGATCACCGCACGGCTGGCGCGGCGGCGGCTGCGCAGCCGGCGCTGGAAGATCTGGCTCGGGGTTGGCGGCGACTACGACTACACCCAGCTCGCCGATGCGGCCGCCTCGGCGCAGGACCGCGCGCTGCTCGGCGAGCTCTACCGCGCGCTCGATCGCCTGCCGGCTCATCACCGGCTGGCCTGGATGCTGCGTCACGCGGAGGGCTTCGAGCTCGCCGCCGTCGCCGAGGCATGCGACTGCTCGCTCGCGACGGTCAAACGCTGGATCGGCGCCGCCGAGGCTGCGCTTCGCAAGGAGGTCGATCATGAGTGAACGGCTCGAGCAGGCGCAGCAGGCGGCGCGGCGGATCTCCGCCGGGTGGCAGCCGGCCGACGCCGAGGCCCAGCTCGCGCGGCTGCACGCGCGGCGGTTGCGCCGGGCGCGGCGCTGGACGGTCGTGGGCCCGCTGCTCGCGGCGGCGGGCGCTGCGGCGATCGCAGTCGCCGTGATGCACCCGCGCAGCGCGCCGGTCCCGCCTGCCGCTGACCGCGTCGACGCCCCGATCGCGGCGCGCGCGCCGTCCCCGGACCGCGCGCCGACTGCGCCTGCTTCGCTCGCCGTGATCCCCGCGCCGCCGGGTCCGGCGGCGGTCGCGACCGAGCGCGGCCAGGGCAACGCCCGGCTGGCTCCCGAGCCCCGCGTCGCCGCCACGGGCGAGACCCGCGCGTCCGGGATCGCGGCGCACAACGACGTCCCACCGGTCGTCCGCGACCCTCCGCTCGCAGCCCCCGACGAACCGCGTGTGGATCCCGACCCATCCGCCGGCTGGCGCGACGCCGCCGCTCGCGGCGACTACGCGACCGCGTGGGCCGCGCTGAAAACCCTGCGCGCCCCGCTCGACACCATGGAGGATCTGCTGCGCGCCGGCGATGTCGCCCGGCTCTCCGGCCACGCCGCCGCCGCCGTCACGCGGCTCGCGCGCGCCGTCGAGCTCCACGCGGACGACCCGCGCGCGCCGCTCGCCGCATTCACGCTCGGCCGCGTCCACCTCGAAGACCTCGGCGCCCCGCGCGATGCCGCGATCGCGTTCGCGCGCGCCCGCACGCTCGCTCCCGACGGCCCGCTCGCCGAGGACGCCCTCGCGCGCGAGGTCGAGGCGTGGTCGCGCGCCGGGGAGACCGAGACCGCGCGATGGCGCGCGCTGACCTACACCCAGCGCTATCCCCAGGGCCGTCGGGTCCACGCGGTGCGCAAGTTCGGCGGGCTGGAGAGCCCCTGACCGCTTCGGCCCCTGGGCCCGCGCGCTCGAAGGTCGCCGTCGTCGCGGGCATGCTCGCCGCTGCGTCGATCCTGTGCCGCCCACCCGCTGCGCGCGCCGGCGATCTCGTGCCGCCGCGCCCGCCCGTCCGCCTCGAGCTCGCAGCCTGCCTCGTCGACACCCACGACGCGATCGAGCGCGCGATCCGCGTCGAGGTCGGCGACCCACCCGACGCCAGCGACGCCAGCGCGATCACCGTCGCGGTCGAGTGCGCCGCCGACGGCGTCGACGCCGGCATCGTCGTCGAGGTCCGCCCGCCGGGCAACCCGCGCCGCTACCGCTATGCCCTCGGCTGGCGCACGCAACCGCTCGACGCGCGACCGCGCCTGATCGGCCTGGCCGTCGCCGAGGCCGTCGACGCCAGCCGCATCGAGCTCACCGCGGTGCCCGAGCCGCCGATTGTCATCCCGGCCGCCAGCCGACCGACCACCGCCGCCGACGGCGCCGCCACCGGCGACTGGCGCATCGCCGTCATCGCCGTCCGCCGCGCATTCTCGTCGCAGGCCGGCGTCGAGCTCGTCGGCGGCGGCCTGCTCCTCACCCGCCGTCTATCGCCCCACCTCGCACTCTCCGCCGATCTGCTCGCCGAGACCGCCACCGTCCTCACGGCCTCCGGCGCCGTCGGCGTCCTCTCCGTGTCCTCCGCGCCACGGTTCGTGGTCCGCGTCGGCCACCTCGCCCACGCCGAGCTCGGCGCCGGCGCTCGCTTCGGCATCGTTCGCATGCGCGGCGAGGCTCTGCCCGGGAGCGCGGTCAACGGCGCGACCCAGATCCGCCCCTGGCTCGGCGCCGCCGCCGACCTCTCCGTCGGCACTCAGCTCACCCAGCGCCTCTCGGTCCACGCCAGCGCCGAGCTCGGCGTCGTCATCGCCGGCGCCACCGCACGCGACTTCGGCAACCCGGTCGCCTCGATCTCCGGCATCTGGCACTCGCTCGGCGTCGCCGCGGCCCTCGATCTATAGAGGCGGCGCCGCGGCCGGCACGGCGTGCAGCACTACGCGGCAGGACGCAGCAGGACACGATACGTACGTTCATCCCCACTACTGGGCTGCGTTCATCCCGGCGGCGGGGCCGCGACCCAGCATCCATCGGTACAGCACGACGATCAGCGCGACGAACGCCACCAACCCTAGCGCGGGTGCCGCGAAGAAGTCCGCCGGTACCAGCGCAAGCGGCGCCTCCTTGCTGGTCGCCACGATGAGCCCCGAGTTGAGCACGCCGAACAGGCTCTCTCCCACGATCAAACCGGAGGCGACGAGCACGCCGACCCGCTCCAGCCGATCTGCCTGCCGCGTACCCTTCACGCGTTCGTTGTACCAGTGGCCGACGATCGAGCCGATGATGACCGCGAAGGTGGCGGACATCGGCAAGTAGATCCCGATGCCGATCGCGAGCGGCGGGATGCGCAGCCGCTTGAGCAGGCCGAGGGTCTCGTCGATGACCACCACGCCCAGGCCGACGCACAGCCCGATTCCGATCATGTTCCAGTCGAGGTCGCCGCCGATGACGCCTCGCGCCAGTGCCGAGATCAGGGTCGCCTGGGGTGCCGGGAGCGGGTTCTGCGCGATCACGCCGACGTTGGGGGCACCGGCGAAGCCGTTGGACTTCGCGAGCAGGTTGAGCACCAGGGGCGTCACGAGGGCGCCCGCGATGACACCGACGATGAGCGCGATCTGCTGGCGGCGCGGAGAAGCGCCGACGAGCTGACCGGTCTTGAGATCCTGCAAGTTGTCGTTGGAGATCGTCGCGCATGCGACGACGATCGAGGTCACGAACAGCGCGAACGCAACCAGCGCCGGGCGCGTCGCCTCCGTCGGGTGGATCGCGACCACCAGGATCGCCGCGCAGCTGACGATCGACAGGATGCCCACGCCCGAGATCGGGCTGTTCGCGGCGCCGATCAGCCCGGCCATGTAGCCGCAGATCGCCGCGATCAGGAACCCGACGACGAGCACGAACGGCACGGCGATGATCAGGAGCGTCGTGGTCGAGGACGCCAGCGATGTCCCGCCGACGAACGAGGCCGTGAGCACGCCGGTCAGCGCGAGGCAGATCAGCGACAGAGCGACGATCCAGGCCGGAGAGAGGTCGCGGTCGCCTTCCTCGCCGCCGGCCCGCGCGCGCGAGGCGGCGAGCGTGCTGAGCAGGCCGCGAACGACCGGCCTGGCGAGCTTGATGAGCGTCCAGACGGCGGCGAATGCGATCGTACCGGCGCCGATGAACCGCACCTGGTGGCGCCAGACGTGCTCGGCGTGCGCCACCAGGGTGACGCCGTCGGCGGGCGGCTGGAGATGTGTGAGGATCGGCAGCG
>DATIPJ010000206.1:0-1854 GCA_035472155.1 Kofleriaceae bacterium | reverse complement strand
GAGGTGGCCGCGGCGCTCGCTCTCCGGGCACGCATCGAGGGTGGATCGCTGGCGCTCGATCCGCGCGCCAAGACGGTCATCGAACGCGCCGACGCCGAGGCTCGACGTCTCGGGGACGAATACGTGTCGACCGAGCACCTGCTCCTCGGCATCGCGGAGGCCGGGGGAGAGGCGCAGGGCCTGCTCGAGCGCCACGGCGCCGGGCGTGAGGCCATCCTCCAGGCGCTCCAGAGCGTCCGCGGCAGCCAGCGGGTGACGTCGCAGAACCCGGAGGGCACGTATGCCGCCCTCGAGAAGTACGGGCGCGATCTGACCGCGGAAGCGCGAGCCGGCAAGCTCGATCCGGTCATCGGCCGCGACGACGAGATCCGTCGCGTCATCCAGGTCCTCTCCCGGCGGACCAAGAACAACCCGGTCCTGATCGGCGAACCGGGTGTCGGCAAGACCGCCATCGCCGAGGGCCTCGCCCAGCGCATCGTCCGCGGCGACGTGCCCGAGACGCTCAAGGACAAGCGCGTCGTCTCGCTCGACCTCGGCGCGCTCATCGCGGGGGCCAAGTTCCGCGGCGAGTTCGAGGAACGGCTCAAGGCGGTCCTGAAGGAGATCAAGGACGCCGGGGGCCAGGTCATCCTGTTCATCGACGAGCTGCACACCGTCGTGGGCGCCGGCGCGGCCGAGGGCGCCATGGACGCCTCGAACCTGCTCAAGCCGATGCTGGCGCGCGGCGAGCTCCACACCATCGGGGCGACCACGCTCGATGAGTACCGCAAGCACATCGAGAAGGACGCCGCCCTCGAGCGGCGATTCCAGCCGGTCCTGGTCGACCAGCCAACGGTCGAGGAGACCATCTCGATCCTGCGCGGCCTGCGTGAGCGCTACGAGGTCCATCACGGCGTCCGGATCACGGACTCGGCGCTCGTCGCGGCCGCGACCCTGTCGGACCGCTACATCACCGGACGGTTCCTGCCCGACAAGGCGATCGACCTCGTCGACGAGTCCGCCAGCCGCCTGCGGATGGAGATCGATTCGATGCCCATCGAGCTCGACGAACTCGAGCGGCGCCGGATCCAGCTCGAGATCGAGCGCGAGGCGCTGCGCAAGGAGACCGACGAGGGCTCGAAGGCGCGCCTCGAAGCGCTCGAGAAGGAGCTGGCCGACCTCGATGAGGAGTCGGGCGGGCTCAAGCAGCGCTGGGAGGCCGAAAAGGCGGCCATCGCCGCCATCCGTGCGACCAAGAGCGAGCTCGAATCGCTCCAGGTCCGGATCGACCAGGCGGAGCGCGAGACCGACTACGCCACCGCGGCGCAGCTCAAGTACGGGACCCACAAGGAGCTCCAGGATCGGCTGGCGGAGCAGGAGGCCGCCCTCGCCACGCTGCAGGGCCCGGGCTCGCTGCTCAAGGAGGAGGTCACGGCGGACGACATCGCGGAGATCGTCGGCGCCTGGACGGGCATCCCCGTGTCCAAGCTGATGGAGGGCGAGACCGCCAAGCTCATCGCGATGGAGGATCGCCTGCACGACCGCGTCGTCGGCCAGGACGAGGCCATCCAGGCGGTGGCAGACGCCGTGCGTCGCGCTCGCGCCGGGTTGAAGGATCCGCGCCGCCCCATCGGGTCGTTCCTGTTCCTCGGGCCGACCGGCGTCGGCAAGACCGAGCTGGCCCGGGCCCTCGCCGGCTTCCTGTTCGACGACGACAGCGCCATGGTGCGCATCGACATGAGCGAGTACATGGAGAAATACTCCGTGTCCCGCCTCGTGGGTGCCCCGCCAGGCTACGTCGGCTACGAGGAAGGGGGCCAGCTGACCGAGGCGGTCCGTCGGCGCCCCTACCAGGTCGTGCTGCTCGACGAGATC
>DATIPJ010000205.1:0-10966 GCA_035472155.1 Kofleriaceae bacterium | reverse complement strand
CGAAGCTAGGCCAGACGCGAGCGGGCGAGCGGGCGAGCGAGCGAGCGAGCGGTCGCGGGTGCGGTGCGGGCGTCGCAGCATGTCGACGCAGAACAGCGTCACCGCGTGGAGCGCATGAACGCACGCAGGCGTTGACTCGATCGCTGCAGTGGATGGCGATAGCTTGCAGTGAATAGCGAATTCGATGCAGTGAGTTGTTCGAACAGGTCAGTTCGGTCGCGCCTTGAATGGCAATCCTCGATCGGGTGCGACCAGGCGATGCGACGACGAGATGGCGATTGCATGCGATTGGACAGTCGGTGATTTCGCGATGTGGTGTCGTGATCGATGACGAATGATTGTTCAGTTGGTAATCGATGAATTCGATCGCATTTGCGATTGCCTGTTACACAGGAAAGGATGATTCCATGCGCCGACTGATGAGCTCGGGATGTGTGTTGCTTTGCATGTTGCTCGGACGGGTGGCCCTGGCCGGTGGCGACGACGACGGTGACGGCGAGCATTGCCGCCGCATCAAGGCCGCGATCGATCTCACTCACGGGACGATCGAGGGCAACTTCGGCCTCGATGGCACGGTCGCCTTCGTGGGCGACGGCCCGGGTACGGCGCCGCCGAATGCGCCGCCGGGCTCGAGCGTGTTCAGCGGGATCCTGACGATCACCACCGCGCGCGGCAACCTGGTGCTGCGCGAGACCGGGATGTTCTCGAGCCGCACCGGCAACCCCCGTGGCTCGGTGCTGGCGTCGTGGGGTGACGCGCTGAGCGGCACCGGCCGGTTTGAAGGCACCACCGGCGACCTGTTCTTCGCCGGGCGCGTTGCCGGAGACATCTTCCTGGTCGACGTGTCGGGTCAGCTCTGCCGCCCGTAGCGAAAAATTCGCCTGTTGCAGCGAAGGCTTGTAGCGGAGGCTGCGACAAATCCGCCCGCGGGGGTCGCCGGGCGACGGATCGATTGCTACTGTCGATCGGTGACGGAGAGTGCTGTGCTGTCGAATGCCCTGCCACCTGATGTGGAAGACGCGAGCGTCGCTCGCGCGTGGGTAAGCTTCGACAGCCGCTCGATTACGCGGCGCGACTGATCTCATCATTCGCGTCGTGATCTGAGCAGCCGCCGCCCCGCCGGGGTGGGGCAGAGGCATCCATGTCCCGTCTTCGAGAGGTTCCCAATTCCGTCCAGTTTGCCGAGCTCGAGCTCGGCGTGCTCGAACGCTGGCAGCGCGAGCGCACGTTCGAGCAGTCGCTCGACCAGCGCCGCGATGCGCCGCGCTTCGTGTTCTACGACGGCCCGCCGTTCGCGACCGGCCTGCCGCACTACGGCCACATCATGACGTCGTACATCAAGGACGTCGTGCCGCGCTACCAGACGATGCGCGGCCACTGCGTGCCGCGGCGGTGGGGCTGGGACTGTCACGGCCTGCCGGTGGAGATGGAGGTCGAGCGCGAGCTCGGGCTGTCGTCGCCCAGTGACATCGTTGGCCATGGCGTCGCGCGCTTCAACGATGCCTGCCGCACGCTCGTGATGCGCTACGCGTCGGAGTGGGAGACGGTGATGGCGCGGCTCGGTCGCTGGGTCGACTTCGCCGGCGCGTACAGGACGATGGACGACTCGTACGTCGAGTCGGTGATCTGGTGCTTCCAGCAGCTGTACCAGCGCGGGCTGATCTACCAGGGCGCCAAGGTCGTGCCGTACTGCACGCGCTGCCAGACCGCGCTCTCGAACTTCGAGACCCGGCTCGACGACGCGTACCGCTCGCGCGATGACCTGTCGGTGACGGTGACGATGCCGCTCGTCGACGCGCCGAGCGAGGCGCTGCTGGCGTGGACGACGACGCCGTGGACCTTGCCGGCCAACGCGGCGCTCGCCGTGCACCCCGAGCTCGCGTACGTGCGGATGGAATGCGAGGGCAGGTCGGTGTGGCTCGCGGCGGCGGCCGTCGCGCGCCACGCGAGCCAGCTCGCCGGGTATGTCGAGCGCGAGCGCCGGCCCGGCAGCGAGCTGGTCGGCCGGCGCTATCGCCCGGTGTTCGACTGCTTCGCGTCCACCGGCGCGTTCCGCGTGGTCGCGGCCGACTGGGTCAGCGCCGACGACGGCACCGGCATGGTGCACCTCGCCCCGGCCTACGGCGAGGAGGACCAGGCGACGTGCGCGGCGCACGGCGTGGTGGGGGAGGCGCCGGTGCGCGACGACGGCACGTTCGACGACCGCGTCGGCGAGCTCGCGGGGCTCGATGTCTTTGCCGCGAACGAGCCGATCGCGCGGATGCTGGCGCGCGACGGGCGGCTGTTCGCCCGCGCGACGGTTCGCCATGATTACCCGCACTGCTGGCGCTGCGACCGGCCGCTGATCTATCGCGCGATCCCGAGCTGGTTCGTCCAGGTGACCGCGTTTCGCGAGCGGCTGACGGCCTGCAACGACCAGATCCACTGGGTGCCCGCGCACGTCGGCGACAAGCGGTTCGCCGACTGGCTGGCCAACGCGCGCGACTGGGCGATCTCGCGCAATCGGTTCTGGGGCGCGCCGGTCCCGGTGTGGCGGTGCACCGCGTGCCCCGAGATGCGCGTGGTCGGCAGCCGCGCCGAGCTCGAGTCTCTCGCCGGGCGCGCGGTCGCCGACTGGCACCGCCCGCACATCGACGAGGTGGAGGTGCCGTGCGCGTGCGGCGCCCGGATGCGGCGCGTGCCCGACGTGCTCGACTGCTGGTTCGAGTCGGGCTCGATGCCGTATGCGTCCGAGCACTTCCCGTTCGACAACGAGGCGGCGTTTCGCAAGAGCTTCCCGGGCGACTTCATCGTCGAGTACGTCGCGCAGACCCGCGGCTGGTTCTACACGATGCTGGTGCTGTCGGCGGCGCTGTTCGATCAGCCGCCGTTTCGCCATGCGGTGTGCCATGGCGTGCTGCTCGGCGAGGATGGCCGCAAGCTCAGCAAGCGGCTGCGCAACTATCCCGACCCGATGCAGCTCGTGGCCGAGCACGGCTCGGATGCGCTGCGCGCGGCGCTGCTCGGCTCGGGAGCCGCGTCGGGCAGCGACGTGAAGTTCTCGGCCGCCGCGGTGCGCGACGCGGTCCGCCGGCTGCACCTGCCGCTGTGGAACACGCTGCACCTCTACACCGCGTACGCCACCGCCGATGGCTTCGAGCCGACCGGCGAGCTTGTGCCCGGGCCGCTCGAGCGTGCGCTGCTGAGCGAGGCCGAGCAGCTGCGCGCGGATCTCGAGCAGGCCCTGGAGCGCTACGACTTCGTGCGCGCGTACGATGTCGTCGAGGATTTCATCACCACGCTGAGCACGTGGTACCTGCGGCTGCTCAAGCCGGCGCTGTGGCGCTCGGGCCTCGACGACGCCAAGCGCGCGGCGTACGAGGCGCTGCACGGGGCGCTGGTCCAGCTCGCGCACACCTGTGCGCCGCTGTTACCGTTCCTCGCCGAGCTCGTGCACGAGGCGCTCGGCGGCGAGCGCTCGGTGCACCTCGCGGACTGGCCCGCGCCGCGCGCCGATCGCCGCGACGATGCGCTGGTCGCCGAGATGCGCCAGCTGCGCACCGTCGTGCGGCTCGCGCGCCGCGTCCGCGAGGAGGCCGGCGTCAAGCACCGCCAGCCGCTGCGCCGCGCCTGGATCGCGGGCCTTGCCGCGGCCACGCTCGCCGCCCACCGCGAGCTGCTCGCCGGCGAGCTCAACGTCAAGCAGGTCGACGAGCTGGTCGACGCCGACGCCGTCGTGCGCCGCGAGCTCGTGCTCGATTACCCGCGGCTGGGCAAGCGACTGCGCGGCAAGGTCAAGGAGGTGGCCGCCGCGGCCCGCGCAGGTGACTACGAGCTGCTCGCCGATGGCGGCGTCCGCGTCGCGGGCGAGCTGCTCGCGCCCGACGAGCTCAGCTGGCGGACCTTCGCGCGCCCGGGCCAGGTCGTGGCCGCCCGCGACGGCTTCGTCGTGATGCTCGACACCACCGTCGACGAAGGCCTCGCCCGCGAGGGGCTCGCCCGCGAGCTCAACCGCGCCGCCCAGGACCTGCGCAAGCGCGCCCGGCTGCCCTACGGCGCGCGCGTGCAGCTCGCGATCATCGCAGCCCCGGGGGCCGCAGCCGGCGCTCCGCGCGTCGATGCGCTCGAGCGCTGCCTCGAGGACCACGCCGCGTGGCTGTGCGACCAGGCGGGCAGCGTGCCCCTCGTCCGCCATCCGCTCGGCTCCCCGCACGTCGCCACGCTCGACCTCGACGGCGCCGCGATCGCCGTCGAGCTGGTCCCGCTGGCGTAGCGCGACCAGCGGTCAGAACGTCAGGACGACGACGCCACTGGCCAGCGCCGCGCCACCGCCGGCCATGATCATCGCGGCGTAGGTCTCGTGATCGTGCGAGTAGAGCGCACCGCCTCCGACCGCGGCGGCCAGGCCGACCACAGCGAGCGCGATGCCCAGCCGCGAGTTGCGCCGATCGCGCGCGGCGACCTCCTGCTTGACGGCGCCGACCGCACGGTCGAGGTTCGCCGTCTGCTCGGCCACCTCGTCGGGAAGCTTGTCGGGCACGGCGTCCAGGAGGTCGACCGTGGCGCGCATCGCGCGGCTCATCGCCTCGTTCACCGTGCACACGTCGCAGCGCTCGGTGCTCTGGCGCAGCACGCGGCCGGTGTCGGTCCGCACCAGCGTGACCACGTAGCCAAAGCTCGTCCCTGCGCCGGTGAGCGCCGCGAGCAGCACCAGCTCGGCGCCAGTCTGCGTGCGCACCTCGGCGAGGCACTGGCCGACCACACAGCCCTCGGTCCATCGGGTCGACCCCATCATCATCTGCTTCACGCGCGCGTGGTTGGCGAGGCGGTAGCGCGCGGCGTCGAACTTCTCCTCGATGCCCTTCTGGAAGCTCTCGCGGATATCGTCGGGCACCCCGTCGACGCGGACCTCGAGGATGCCGATGATGCGGCGCTTGTCGACCACCGCGGGCCGCGCGAGCTCGCCGGTGCCGTCGGGCGGCGGCGCCGCGGCCGGCCGCGCCTCGGGTCGGGCCTCCGGCCCCGCGTGTGCCGCCCCGCTCGCCAGCAGCGCGATCGAGACCAACCAGGGCCGGATCACGCTTCGTCGACTTGTGTGATGAACTGCTTCATCAGCCCATCGATCATGAGATTCCGATCGGTGACCTGATATTTGCCGTCGCGCCATCCCGCCTGTACCTCGTCGTAGCGCTTCTCGTGGTCGGCGATGATGGTCTTGTAGGCGCCGACCTTCTTGATGATGTCCTTCTGATTCTTGATGAAGTACGAGATCATCGAGGCGCCGGCGGCGACCCCGAGCACCAGCCCGAGCGGGCCGCCGATCGCGTAGCGCAGGCCGATGCGAAGCGCGAGCAAGAGGCCCGCGCCGATCGCGACCTTGCGGGTCCCCGAGCCGTCGACGACCGAGTCCTTCGCCAGCGCGAGCGACGTCTGCCCCGCCGCGATCAGGAGCGCGATGAAGTTGCCCTTCCGGTTGGTCCAGCTGCGGTCGTAATACTCACGAATCGCTTGCTTCAGGAACGCATCCCACGCCGAGTAGAGCCCCTGGGCGCTCGGCGTGGTGTCCTTCGAGGGCTCGGCCACCGGAGGAGCTTACCACTCGGGTTTGACAGGGGTACGTCCGTCGCACAGATTCGAAGGCATGCTGCACCCCACGAGGTTGGGCCTGGCGCTTGTCATCGCGATGACCGCCAGCACCGTGGCGCACGCCGATCTCGCATCGGGTCGCGACAAGCTCATCGCCGGCGACTACAAGGCCGCGATCGGCGAGCTGGGCAAGGTCACGGGCAAGGAGCGCCCGGCGGCCCGGGTCCTCCTGGCGCGCGCGCAGCTCGCCACCGGCGACTACGCCGGCGCCGAGGCCACCCTCGGTCCCATGGTGCAAGGTCCGGCCAAGGACGCGCAGGCGATCGAGGCGCATCTGGTGTTTGACCAGCTGCGCCGCGTCACCGGCCGCCTCAAGGACGCGCGCGCCGACCTCGAGCAGCTCGCCAAGGATCACCCCGGCGATCGCGCGATCCGCACCGCGCTCGGCGAGGCCCGCTACGCCCAGGGCGACATGGTCGGCTCCAAGGCGCTGTTCGACGAGACGATCAAGGAGAGCGACGCCAACCAGCTCAACCTCGACGATCCGGTCCAGACGTACCAACTCGCGACCGCGGCGCGCTACACGTCGCAGTTCCAGCTCGCCAACGACGCCTTTCGCGAGACCCTCAAGCTCAGCCCGCAGATGACCGGCGCCGGTGTCGCATGGGCCGACCTCTTCCTCCAGAAGTACGCGGCGCAGCTCGCCGAGCAGACCCTCGAGGAAGTCTTCAAGGTCAACCCCAACGACCCCGAGGCCCACGCCGCGATGGGCGAGGTCATCGTCGAGACCCGCTACGACCTCGCCGCCGTGCGCCACCACCTCGACGCCGCGCTCGCCGTCAACCCCAAGAACGCGCGCGCCCTCCGCGTCCGCGCGTCGATCGAGATCGATCAGAACCAGTGGGACGCCGCCAACAAGACGCTCGACGCCGTCCTCGCGATCAACAAGGACGACGTCGAGGCGATCGCGATGAAGGCCACCGTCGCCTGGCTGCGCGACGACACCAAGGCGTATCAGGCCGAGGTCGCGCGCGCGCTCGCGATCGACCCCGCGTACGCCGAGCTGTATCGCATCGTCGCGCGCTCCGCCGTGCGCGAGCATCGCTACGTCGAGGCGGTCGAGCTCGAGAAGCAAGCCGTCAAGCTCAAGCCGGACTTCTACGAGGCGATGGCCGGCGTGGGCCTGGGCTACCTGCGGCTCGGCATCGAGAAGGATGGCATCGAGTGGCTCGACAAGTCTTGGGCGGGCGATCAGTACAACGTTCGCACGTTCAATACGCGCACGCTGTTCAAGGAGACGATCCCCAAGGAGTACACCTTCGGGACCAGCAAGAGCTTTCGCATCCGCTACCACAACGACGAGAAGGCCGTCCTCGCGCGCTACCTCGAGCCGACGATGGAGCGCGCGTTCGCCAGCATGGTCAAGCGCTACGGCTACACGCCGCGCACGCCGGTCACCCTCGAGCTCTACGCTGATCGCAACGATTACGGCATCCGCACCGTCGGGCTGCCCGATATCTCGGCGCTCGGCGTGTGCTTCGGCCAGGTCATCACCGCGATGTCGCCCGCCAACGGCGACATCAACTGGGGCATGATCCTCTGGCACGAGCTGGGCCACGTGTTCGCGATCCAGCTGTCCAACTCGCGCGTCCCGCGCTGGTTCACCGAGGGCCTGAGCGAGTACGAGACGCTGATCGCGCGACCCGACTGGCGGCGCGAGAACGACGCCGACCTCTACGGCGCGCTCGCCAACAACGCGCTGCCGTCGATCGGCAACCTCAACTCCGAGTTCCTGCAGCCCGACCCCAGCGCGGTCGTCGTCGCCTACTACCAGTCGGCCGTCACCATCGAGTACCTGGTCCAGACCTACGGTTTCCCGAAGATCGTCGAGGCGCTCAAGCTGTTCGGCAAGGGCAGCGAGACCCCCGACGTCCTGCAGGCGATCACGGGCAAGTCGGTCGCGCTGCTCGACAGCGATTTCCGCAAGTACCTCGACATCCGCCTCAAGGCGTACGCCGGCACGTTCAAGCTGCCGACCCGCGGCTTCGACGACGTCACCAAGCTCGAGATCGCCGCCGACGCCGCGCCCAAGGACGGCAAGGCGCGCGCCCAGGTCGCGCTCGCCTACTACTACGCGGGCGACGCCGAGAAGGCGATGTCGGCCTCGACCGCGGCGCTCGCCCTCGACGCCAAGCAGCCGATCGCCCGCTACATCCAGGCCGAGATCGTGCTCCACCAGGGCGACCTGGCCAAGGCCAAGTCGATGTACCAGAGCCTGATCGTCGACGGCCACGACAGCTTCGACATGCGGTCGCGGCTGGCCCAGATCGCCGAGGGCGAGAACAACGCCGTCGAGGTCGAGGCCCAGCTGTGCGCCGCCAAGAAGCTCGATCCCGAGCGCAGCTTTCCCTATCAGGAGCTCGCGCAGCTCTACGAGAAGGCGGGCCAGATGCCCAAGGCGCTCGTCGAGCTCGAGCACTACGCGTTCCTCGAGCAGATGGACCTCGCCCCGCTCAAGAAGCTGGTCACCGAATACGCCAAGCTCGGAAGCTGGGCCAAGGTCCGCACCTACGGCGAGATGGCGACTTACATCAACCCGTCGGATGCCGAGATCCTCGGCGGCCTCGCGCGCGCGTATCTCGAGCTCCGCCAGCCCGACCGCGCCCTCTTCACCTACGACACCATGCTGCTGGTCACGCCGCCGCCGCGCCGGCCAGCGCTCGTCCACCTGGGCCGCACCAAGGCGCTCATCGCCCAGGGCAAGAAGGCCGACGCACGCGCCGCCCTCGCCCAGGCCCTGCGTACCGAGCCCGAGAACGCCGAGGCGCTGCAGCTCAAGGCCACGCTCAAGTAGCGCGAGCATCGCAGCCGGTACGGCCGCAGGCGACGCTGCTCGAAGCGCGCGGTGAAGGGCCGCGCACGGGCGCGATGGCTCATCGATGGGCGGCGCGGCGCCTCATCCGAACACGCATGGGCGAGATGGCGCAGCGTCGCTGCGGGATGTGCGCTCGAGCGACTGCAGGTGCCGCGGAGCGTGCGAGATCCGACGAGGGCGGGTCGCGCGACGAGGATTCCAGGCGGCCGCGTCGCGGATCTTCGCAGCTCGTCGGCGGCGGCACGGTTCATGCTGCTCCTGGGGGCAAAGGAGAATTCGCTTATGAACGAGATGATCTGGGTGATCGGAGTCGTTGCCGTGCTGGTCTTGGCCGGCGCGGCGATCTACATCGCGCAGCGCCAGCGCAGTCGCCAGCTGCGGACCCACTTCGGCCCCGAGTACGATCACGCGCTCGAGGGCCACCGGGACCGTCGCGCGGCGGAGCGCGCGTTGCTCGACCGCGCGAAGCGCGTCGACAAGCTCGAGATCCGGCCGCTGCCGCCGCTGCGTCGCGAGGAAGTCCGCGCGCGATGGCAGGCCGTCCAGGCGCGGTTCGTCGACGATCCGTCCGCCGCGATCCAGGAAGCCCACCTCTTGCTGGCCGCTGTGATGCGCGAGCAGGGGTATCCGACCGGGAAGTTCGACGAGGAGGTCGAGCTCGTGTCGGTGCACCATCCCGCGACGGTGCAGCACTACCGCGCGGCGCATGACCTCGCCGCCGAGCGCGAACGCGGCGAGGGCGATACCGAGCATCTCCGGCAGGCGATGATCCATTACCGCGCGCTGTTCGAGGACTTGCTCAGCCTGGGCGTCCAGGAAACCACCCACAAGCATCACAACAAGGAGATTCGCCGTGAGGCCTGATCAGACCGATCCCGGAATCAATCCACCCGTTCGCACCGATGGCACCGTCCGCGAAGTCCCCGCTCGCGCGGACGCCGATGCCCCGATGCGCGAACCTCTCCGCACGGACAACGACGGCAACTCGCTGCCGCGCCGCGAGCGCGCTGGCTCGCCGCGCCCGACGGACCTGGAGGGCGCCACGTCGTGGCAGGACATCAAGAGCCGCTTCGTCGACGATCCGGCGGGCGCGATCGCGGCCGCCGAGGAGCTCGTCCGGCTCGCGATGGAGCGCCGGATCCGCGCGCTCAAGGAAGAGATGACGGCGCTGTGCGCGCGCGACCGCGACGAGGAAGCCTCGTCGACCGAGGGCCTGCGCACGCGGCTGATCCGGTACCAGGAGTACTGCGATCAGATCGGCCGCAGCACGCTGCACTAGAACCGGATTCGGTCGGGCCACGGCACACCCGCGGCCGACCCGATGAACGGTGTCGAGGCCAGAATCCCGGTGATTTCACCGGGATTCTGCGTTCTTATCGAGATCATGTAACGGTGGGGGACCGGCCGCGACTATCATGCGCGGTGAGGTCTACATACATGCGTTATAGACAGCTCGCGATCCTGGTGATCGTCGCGATCTGGTGGGCGGCCGGGTGTGGTCTGACGGACGAGCCAGCGGAATCGACGGTGCAATCGGCGCTGCACTGCTCGGTTCTCGACTGTGGCTCGAATGCCCCGACGGCGGGAGACGGGCTCTTGTTCGATGAGCTCGACCTCTTTGGTCGCGCTAACTACGCCGGTGTCGCGCTGACCGGCGCGAACCTCGCTGATGGGACACCGGTCCAGATCCAGATCTGGCATGACATCCTCTACGCCGTCGATCCGGCGACGTCGGTGTCGTACTCGGGATACGCACTGCTGCTTACCGAGATCCATTTCAAGCACGTCCCCAGCGGGGAGACCTTCGATATCCGCCTCGAAAATTACATTCCCCAGGCGGTCACGTACATGTCCGGCGCACGGGAATACGTACCTGTTTACGACTTCAGGGCGCGGCGTTCCGGTAGCACTCAGTTCGACTTCGCCGTATGCAATCATTACGGCCTGCCGGTCGCCGCCGAGGAATCATGGCCGGGCATTCCTCATCACGCGCTCCTCTATCGTGGCGATCGATATGGGCCAAACAAGAGCGTGATTGCGAGCTCTCCGTCGGATGGCTGGTCCTTCATCGCGTGCAATGGAGGTGCTGGGACAAAGATGCACCTCTGGCGGCACACCTATGCCGGTGCCTTCGACGACGCTGGCAACCCGACGTACATGACCACGTTGGCCGAGCGCACGACGCTGCTGAAGGCGATCACGTCCGACTACTGTGGCACCGGCGCACCGCAGTTCACCGTGTTCGGAACGCCGCTCGCCTTCGCGACCGCCTACGAACCTGCGAGCTTTCCCGCGCCGTACACCACGGCGATGTCGTCGCTCGAGGCCCTGTGGGGGCCCAACGGCGCAAAGTGCCTCGACCAGCCGCGCCTCAGACCACGTCTGCTGGTCGAGAAGGCATGCGGGCGCAAGTTCGCGACGTGCACGCCCGGCGCGGTCGTTCCTCCTCTCGACTGGTTCAACACCAGCCATGTGGTCACCGCGAACCCGTGAACCTGTGGCGCTCGAGAGCGGAGCCGCCGCGCG
>DATIPJ010000204.1:0-8562 GCA_035472155.1 Kofleriaceae bacterium | reverse complement strand
GTGTCGACCAGCCCGAACCGGAACGTCGCGGCGACCTCGGGCAGCATGCTGTTGGCGGCCGGATCGGCCGAGCGTGCGAGCACGGCGAACCCGCGCGACCCCACCGAGAGGCAGCGCGCGGACTGCACGGGCGCGCCGGCGGTCCCGATGCGCCCGAGCGTGAGCTCGTTGAGGTCAAAGGCGACACCCCCGAGGTTGGCGACCTCGAACCACTCGCGCTGCGCGTCGGTCGAGCCCATGGGCACGTTCGCCGGGTTCGCGAGCACCTCGCTGATCACGAGCTGGCCCGGGATCGGGCGCACGATCGCGCGGACCCCGATGCCGTCGTCGCACATCCCCGGGCCCGGCAGGGTCGCGCACGGCGTATTCGCCGCGCCCGGGGTACCGAGGTCCGCCGCGCTCGACGCCGGCCCGTACGGCAGCGTGGCGTTGCAGAAGTTGCTCTCATCGTCGTTGGCGGTCGCGTCGATGCGCCCCGGATCGAGCTGCAGCGACGTGCCGCCGGTGCTCCGGGTCCATCGCACGGCATCGATCACGGTGTTGCCCGCGAGCATTGCCACGTCGCCGGGCGTCGTCGTCCCCGGCACGATCGCAAACCGGAACAGGCCGGCGATCGCCGCCGCGGGCAGCCCGCCGTTCATGCCCGCGTCGGTCGACCTGGCGAACACGACGTAGTCGCCGGCGGACACACGCACGCAGGGCGCGCCGGCGATGACGTCGGGCTGGACGTCGCGGTCGCCCGTGCGGTCGAGGCCGACGCCGTTGAGGTCGACATCGGCCATGACCTTGGCCTCGAACCACTCGCCGGTCGCATCGGCGGCGCGCATCGGGCTCGGCATCACCTCGGTGATCACCAGATCGCCCGGGCCGGGCGAGACCACCGCGCGCATCGTGCCGCCGTCGTCGCAGCGGCCGGCCGCGAGCGGCGCGCAATCGTTCGCCGCGCCGGGCGTGCCGAAGTTGCCGGTCTCGAACTCGCTGTCGGTCGCCTGGCACCAGGCGTCGAGGCTGTCGTTGCGCGTGTAATCGGGCGGCTGCGCGGCGGATAGCTCGCGCGCGTGGCCCTCGCGCACGTCGTCGTAGACCGCGCTGTCGATCTCGGCGTCGTCGCACGAGAGCGTCAGCTTGCCCCCGCCGCTGTTGAACAGGTCGCCGAGGTCGCCGCCGTAGCCGTAGTCGATGTACGGCGGCGCGGCCCCGCGCTCCGCGTTGCCGAGGGTGAAGAACTGTCCGGGCGCGATCATTGCCGCCGCCATCCCATGCGTGTTGCTCGCCGAGCCATCGGGGCGGCTGCTCGTGATCGTCAGTCCCTCGAGGTCGATCGCCTCGCCCTTGGCATTGTAGATCTCGAGCCATTCCCTGCCGGCGTCGCCGCCCATGCCGCCGGGCACCGCCTTTGCGTCGGCGAACACCTCGGTGATCACGAGGTCGCCCGGCAGGAGCTTCGCCTTGCAGCCCGCCGCCGACGGCGTCGTCGGGCCACAGCCCGCCGCCGCCACCGCGAACGCCGCAACGGCGAGCGCCGCGCCGGCGAGAAACGCGAGGGCGCGCGAGCGAGTCCCGCGAACGGGCACGGCATGCACGGCGCGAGACTAGGGGCACCGCCGATTCAGGTCCAGCCACTCGCGATGACTTTCCGGCGGTCCGCGAGGCGCGTGTACGGGGCGCGATGTCCGGCCTGCTGCGCCGGACAAGCGTGCTCAGCTATCGAGGCTGTACGGTCCCGAGCCGAAGTGCATGATGAGCAGGCACGCGCCCATCAGCGACAGGTTCTTCAGGAAGTGGATCTGCTGCATCATCGCCGCCTGCGGATCGGGCAGGCCCCAGAACCGGTGCATGAACAGCGTCACCGGCACCAGGAACACCAGGAGCAGGAGCGCTCCGAACCGCGCGCGGTAGCCGAGCATGATGCTCACGCCTCCGAGGAGCGCGACGACCCCCGCGAGCGGTACGAGGATCGTCGCCAGCGGCACGCCGTGCGCCGACGCCTCGGCGATCGTCGCGCTCGAGAAGTCGCCGACGACGCTGGCCACGAAGATCAGCGCAAATAGCGCGCGACCGACGGGGACGATGCCTCGCATGCGGCGAAGAGGTGCAACGGATGTGCCCGCGGGTAGCGACGCATCGGGCCCCGCGTCAACGCGTGCTGAGGTAGATGTCCTTGTTGCGCGCGAAGGCGAACGTCCGGCCATCGGGCGACAGCCACGGGTCCTCCTCTCCGTCGCTCGAGCCGCCGATCGGAAAGTCGAGCACCGGGCTCGGCTTGGGCCAAGGATCGGTGACCGCGTCGCGCTGCGACGTGTAGATCTGCGAAACGCCCGAGCGATTGGACGCGAAGTAGATGGTCAGGCAGTCCTGGGTCAGGAACGGCCCGGTGTCGTTGTCGTCAGAGCTGAGCTCGATGGTGACGCTGGGTGGACCCTCACCGAGGGTGCCCTCGACGAGGTCGGTCCCTGCGCCGGGCGCGCCCTGCGCCATGACGTAGCGGTTGTTGCTGCACGGCATGAACCACTTGTCGACCAGGAGGTCGCTGCTCACCTCGTCGAGTCGCGCCGGCAGGTTCCACATCGAGCTGCCGCGCGCGGGGCGCCGCACCAGGTAGATGTCGAGCGTTGTGGCGCCGCCGCGATCGGACGCGAAGTACAGCGTGAGGTCGTCGGCGGAGAACCGCGGTGCCTCCTCGCTCGTGTTGCTCGCCGAGAACGGCAGCTTGGTCGCCGGCTGCTGCCACGGGTCGCTCTTCGACGCGCGCGACGTGTAATAGAGGTCCTTGCCGGGGGTGGCTTCGACCGCGAAGATCAGCTCGAGCGCATCGGACGACAGCGTGACGTCGTCCTCGTTCGATCCGGTGGCGGCGGGCATGATCTTGCTCGGTGCCGACCATCGGCCAGGCGGCAGCACATCGGCGTCGCCGGCTCCGGGCGGCGCCGCGTCGTCGCCTGATGCGGCGTCGCTCGACACGCCGGAGCCATTGATGCTGGCGCCGCAACCCACCAGGAAGACGAGAGCTCCCCACGCGATAGGCCGGCGCATGGGGTGCGATACTAGCGCACGAGTCGCCAACGCTGGTCGGTGAGTTTACCTCCAAGATCGCTGCGGTATCGAGGCATACTGCCTCGATGTGGTGTGAACGCGACAGCCACGCGGACGCATGCCCCAGGCGAGGATCTCGTAATGTTTGGCCGTCTGCCTGGTCTCACGTTTGCTCGTGGGATCCGGCTCCAGGAGGATTCCCAGATGAAACGTTTCGCCAGTAGCTTTGTGCTGTCAGCCACGTTGCTCGGCCTCGCCGGTGGATGCGTCGTCGAGACGCGTGCGCGCGCCCGCGTGGTCGCGCCTCCGCCGCCGCCGCCGCCATCGGCGACCGTCGAGGTGGAGATCGAGGAGGAGCCGCCCCCGCCGCGCCGAGTCGTCGTCGAGACGCGCCCGGGCTTCATCTTCGTCGAGGGACGCTGGTACCGCCGGCACGGCCGCTGGGAGTGGAGCGATGGACACTGGGAGCGGGAGCGCTCCGGCTACGTCTGGGTACCCGGCCGCTGGGATCGCCGCGGGCGCCATCACGTCTGGATCGAAGGTTCCTGGCGCCGCCGCTGATCCCCACGCGATGTCATAGTGTCGGCGTGTATCGCGCCGTCATCGTCGTCGTGGTCGTCGCCGTCGCGCTCGTGATCCCGGGTTGCAACTCGGGGTCGGCGAACCCGGAGCTCACCGTCAAATCGAAGCCGGCGCCGTCGGCGCCACAGGCGCAGTCGACGCCGCAGCCACAACCGCCGCCGCACCGCGCGCCGGGCGATGCATCCGCCGACGCCGACCTGACGGGCCTCGCGGGCAAGCCGCTCTATCTGGCCCTGTGCGCGCCGTGCCACGGCGCCGAGGGCAAGGGCTACGTCGCCGACCGCGCGCCGTCGCTGGTCAACCCGACGTTCCTCGAGAGCGCCAGCGACGAGTTCCTGCGCCGCGCGATCGTCGCCGGCCGCCCGGGCACCTCGATGGCGGCGTACAGCAAGGCGATGGGCGGCCCGCTCGATGACGCCGGGGTCGGAAGCCTGGTGGCGTTCCTGCGCGAGCAAGGTCCGCCGCAGCGGCCGCTGCCGCCGCCATCGATCGGCGACCTCGCGACCGGCTCGGCGGTCTACGCCAAGCATTGCTTCAACTGCCACGGCGACGCCAAGACGCGCGGCGAGGCGCCCTCGCTCGCCAACCAGGTATTTCAGGCCACGGCGACCGCCGCGTTCGTCCGCCACGCCGTCGTCGCCGGCCGCCCGGGCACCAAGATGGAAGCGTTCACGGCCAAGCTCAGCGACACCGAGATCGATAGCGTCGTCAGCTACGTCCGCGGCCTGGGCAGCGGCGGCGTCCCGATGCCCAGCCTGCTCGCCGAGCCCACCGGCAAGGAGCCGATCGTCATCCACCCGAGCGGCAAGCATCCGTCGTTCACGCCGCGCGCCGAGACGTGCCCGCCGCCGATGGCGGGGGCGCCGCCCTGCAAGCCGGAGCCGCGCTTCGTGTCGGTCGAGCAGGTCGGCAAGGCACTCGCCGCCAAGCAGCGCATGGTCATCATCGATGCGCGTCCGCCTTCGGAGTGGATGCGCGTCCACATCACCGGCGCGGTATCGATCCCCTATCACGACATGAAGCGGCTCGACGAGGTCCCCAAGGATGGCACCTGGGTCATCGCCTACTGCGGCTGCCCGCATCACCTGTCGGGCATCGTCGTCGACGAGCTCCGCAAGCGCGGTTACGCCCACGCCGTTGTGCTCGACGAGGGCATCAACGAGTGGCACCGCCGCGGGCTGCCGGTCGTTGCCGCCGAGGGCGTGACCGCGCCCCCCGAGGTGATGATGCCGCAGCCGCGCCGCTGATCGCACCGCGGTCGTCGGATCACCGCCGCCGAGGTCGTCTCCGCCACGCGAAGCGCGCGCGTTTCGGCGTGCGACGAAAACCGCCGCGCGGCGCGCGGGCGCGATCGCTTTGCCGGCATACTGCACGCGTGACTCGCCGGACTCGCCGGATGGCGCTGGTGATCGCCTTGCTCGTCGGCTGCGGCAGCGAGACCGCGGAGCACGGCGGCACGCTTGCCGCGATTCGCCAGCGCGGCGAGATCACCTGGGGCGCCGACATCCAGGGCGGTGAGCCCTACGTCTACGAGGACCCCAATCACCCCGACCACGTCATCGGCTTCGAGGTCGACATCATGGATGCGATCGCGCGCCGGCTGGGCGTGCGCTCCCACATGGTCCAGTACTCGTGGTCGAACCTGGTCCCGTCGCTCGAGCGCGGCGACTTCGACGTCATCACCAACGGCCTCGAGGCCACCGCCGAGCGCCGCCAGCGCATCCTCCTGTCGGACCCCTACTTCATCTACGCCGAGACCCTCACCGTGCGCACCGATAGCCCCGTGCGCTCGGTGTTCGACCTCGCCGGCCTGCGCGTGGGGACACTCAACCAGACCTACGCCTACGACATCCTGCGCATGCTGTACGGCGACGCCAAGGTCTACGAGGGCAACGAGGAGCCCTACAAGGACCTCGAGCTCGGCCGCACCGACGCGGTCCTCCTCGACAACATCATCGCAGACCGCTACGGCTGCACGGCGCAGCACCCCACCCTCAAGTGTCTGCCCTACGACGTCGCGCGCGGCACGTACATCATCGGCATCCGCAAGACGGACCCCGAGCTCAAGCAGGCGATCGACGCCGCCCTCACCGCGATGCGCACCGACGGCGAGCTCGAGCGCATCCTGCGCAAGGCCAACCTGTGGGACGCGCGCCAGGTCGAGGCCAAGCCGTCCGAGGGCCAGGCGATCCGCTCGCGCAGCCTCGACGGCGAGATGCTGCTCCAGTTCCTGGTCGCCGCATGGGCCACCCTCAAGCTCTCGGTGCTCGCCTTCCTGATCGCCGTCCCCGTCGGCGTCCTGCTCGCGGTCTCGCGCGTCTACGGCTCTCCGCTGGTCAGCGGCGCCGCGCGCGTCTACATCGAGCTGTTCCGCGGTACGCCCGTCCTCCTCCAGCTCTTCGTCCTCTACTACGGCGTCGCGGCCGTCGTGAACCTCGGCCCTGTCGAGGCCGCCGTCCTCGGCCTCGGCCTCAACTACGGCGCCTACGAGGCCGAGGTCTACCGCGGCGCGCTCCTCGCGATCCCGCGCGGCCAGAGCGAGGCCTCGCGCGCCCTCGGCCTCGGCCCCGCGCAGACCCTCTGGCACGTCCTCCTGCCCCAGTCCCTGCGCCTCGCGCTGCCGCCGATGACCAACGACTTCGTCTCCCTCCTCAAGGACTCGTCGCTCGTCAGCGTCATCACCGTCATCGAGCTCACCAAGCGCATGACCATCGCCGCCGTCGACATGCGCGGCTGGCTCATCCCGGGCCTTCTGTGCGCGGCCATGTACCTCGCGCTGAGCTTCCCGCTATCGGAGCTCGCGCGGCGGCTCGAGAGGAGGCTGGCGCGTGATCAGCGTCCGCTCGCTCTCTAAGCGCCACGGCGCGCGCGAGGTCCTCGTCGGCGTCACCGCCTCCGTCGCGCGCGGCGAGACCATCGCCATCGTCGGCCCCTCGGGCGGCGGCAAGTCCACCCTCCTGCGCTGCCTCAACTATCTCGAGACGTTCGACGCGGGCGAGGTCGAGATCGCCGGCATCGCCCTGCGCCCGGGCATGGCCAGCAGCGACCCGACCCTGCGCCGCCTGCGCACCCACGTCGGCATGGTGTTCCAGCAGTTCAACCTCTTCCCGCACCTCTCGGCCCTCGACAACATCACCCTCGCGCCGCGCGTCGTGAAGCGCCTGTCCCCCACCGCCGCCGCCACCAAGGCCCACGAGCTCCTCGCCCGCGTCGGCCTCGCCGACCGCGCGTCCGCCTACCCCCACGAGCTCTCGGGCGGCCAGCAGCAGCGCGTCGCGATCGCCCGCGCCCTGGCCCAGGAGCCCGACGTCATGCTGTTCGACGAGCCCACCAGCGCCCTCGATCCCGAGATGCGCGACGATGTGATGGAGGTCATCCGCGACCTCGCCCAGGGCGGCATGACCATGCTCGTCGTCACACACGAGATGCAATTCGCCCACGACATCGCCTCGCGCGTCTGGGTCATCGACCGCGGCACCATCGCCGAGGACGGCCCGCCCTCCACCGTTGTCGACCATCCCCAAACCGCCGTTGCCCGCGAGTTCTTCAGCCGCCTGCGCCGCTCCGCCACCGAGCATCGCTAGCCGACGCTCCTCGCGCCATTGCGCCTCGCTCGGCGACGCCCATCCCCGCAGTCCCCGATGCGCCTCGCCGGAGGCGCGGCCCTCGTCTACCGGCGCCATCAAGCTGTCTTGCTTGATGAGCACACGATTGCACATCAAGTCCGCAGAAACCCTGCAAACCATCGATGGCGCGCGCCATGCACAGCGATCCTCGCATGATAGGACCCATCACCAAGAATGCCATCCTGGGCGTCGTGTTCGGCGTGATCGCCCTCCCGATCTGGGCAGCGCTTTCCAAGCAAATCCCCGTCCCCGCAAGCCTCATCATTGGCTTCGCGGGCGGCCTCACCGGCGGCCTCGCATGGGGCGCCTTCACCCGCGTCGCGCAGCGCCGCTCCCAGAGCTGACCGCGTCGCCACGTCGCCACGTCGCCACGTCGCCACGTCGCCACGTCGCCGCGTCGCCGCGTCGCTGCGTCCTACGTCCGCTTCGCTCCTTCGCCGTGTCGCTGCCTTGCCCGCTCGCGCTCGTCCCCAACGTGCGGACCCCTATACCTCCGCGCCGAGGTGACCCACCTGCGCCGGCAGCTTGGCCTCGATCGCCGCCTAGCCTAGCCTCCCGCTCCGCTGCTCCATCGTATCTCCCGTTGCTGGCACCGCGCTACGCTCGCTAGCCCGCGCACGATCGCGCGGCCCTTCTGCGTCGTGGTTCGTCACCGGCAATCCTTATCTGCATTATCTACGTTGAGCCTATTCCTTACGTCGTATCGTTCGTAGTCATACGGCGATCGGCAACGCTTCATCCATCGCTTACGCCTATTCCTGCGCTCGTCGCCACCAGCGCCTTGCCAGCGCCTTGTCTGGCAATTCATCGGTGATTCGTCGTTGGTATCCGGCCGAATCCTTTCCGCCGGCGACGCCGAGCAGCGTGCGCACTGTTCTTTGACAAGTGGTGGAGCTGACCGCTATCCGACCGCGCAACATCGTTGAGCGGGTCGCGATTGCCGCAATTCGCCGTCGACGCGCGTGACCTCACGTGTGTCGACGCAGATGCGTGGCACTCGATCGATCCGCCTCCAGTCGAAGCGCCCTCGGTGCGCGGTCGAAGCGCGAGCGTGAGCATCGCCACACTGTGTCGTCCGCATTGCGTGTGTCAATGCGCGTTGCCGGGTGCTGGGCGCCGATGCCCTCGCTGCACGTCGCCGGGTGCTGGGCGCCGATGCCCTCGCTGCACGTCGCCGGGTGCTGGGCGCCGATGCTTCGATGCAGTCGTCGCCGATGCAGTCGTCGCTGATGCAGTCGTCGTTGATGTGCGTCGTCGCTGATGTGCGTCGTCGCTGATGTGCGTCGTCGTTGATGCAGTCGTCGCTGATGTGCGTCGTCGC
>DATIPJ010000203.1:0-4244 GCA_035472155.1 Kofleriaceae bacterium | reverse complement strand
CGCCGGGCACCTCGATCTCGGCGCGATGGAGGTCGACCCCAACGCCCAGACCGCGTCGCTCGGGATCTCGTACGACGACCTGCTCTCGCAGCTCGGGCTCAGCGCGGCGGCCGCGGAGTACCTCGGCTCGGTCGACGATCTGTCGCTGCGCTACGCCAACCCCGACATCGACGGCGATGGCATCATCGACCTCGAGCAGGACCACCGGTACGCGCTCGACTTTCACGTCCGCGCCAACATGCGGCTGGGCTCGAGCAGCGGCCACAACGTCACGGTCGACGACATCACCGACCAGTTCCTCGCCGACAGCGGCGCCGCGGTCGCGACTCCGGTGTTCAACCTGACGTCGGCATACGCGCTGTATCCGGCGAGCCTGGATTCGACGCAATACGTCGTGCAGAGCGGGGTGTCGACGACGCTCCAGCATGGCGCTGCGTTCACCGTCAGCCACGCGGACGGCTCGCCGGCTGCGGTGCCGACCTCGTTCAGCGGCCTCGGGTTCGGCGACACCGCCGGCTGGGGCCCGGACTACAATTACGAGTCCAGCCCGGGCCTCGAGCTGCCCGGCTCGGGCGGATCGCCCGCGACGATGACGTATACCCTCGGCGCGATCGGCAAGACACTGACGTTCACCAACGTCGTGACGCGCACGCGGGCGTCGCTCACCGACTCCGGCACACTCGCGATCTTCGTCCGACTCGTCACCACCGATCATCAGTATTCGAGCATCGACTACAAGTGGATGAAGCGCGCGTCGGCGAGCTCCTGGATCCCGGCCACCGCCGAGGAGATCGCACTCACGATCAGCGGCGACGGCGGCCATATCTCGTTTCATCGCGCGCCGTCGTGGCACAACGAATTCGGCGCGGTGATCCCCGCGCAGCCCTCGGGCTCGATCGCGTGGAGCTGGGAGACCAGCGGCGCGAACGACATCTGCGGTCTCGCGGTGAGCTACGACGACAAGCTCGGGCTCCGTCACTTCATCGGCGGCGCCGATCCCAACGCCGGCGTCAGCTGCACGCCCTAGCTCAGGCCGCGCTCAGGCCGCGCAGGATCGCCTCGCTGGCATCGTCGGCGGGGAAGTAGGTCTCGATGTGAATCTCCTCGGCGGTGACGTCGAGCGGCGTGCCGATCGACGTCATCATCGTGAACAGCTTGAGCTCGAGGCCGTCGTGGCGCAGGTGCACGGGGATGAAGGGCGCGGCGCTGCGGCCTGGTGACGGCGCGCGCCACTCGGCGGGGACTCCCGGCTGCGCGAGCACGCGCACGAGCAGCCGCGCGAGCGTGCCATCGCCCGGGCGCGCCGAGACCTCGCGGTGCAGCCGCGCGATCAGGTGGCCGGCGACGTCGGCCCAGTTGACGATGTACGGGCGCAGCGCCTCGGGGTGCACGGTGCCGAGCAGGAGGTTGCGCGCGGCCTCGTGGCCGGCCGGCGACATCGGGAAGCGCTGGAACAGCCGCGCGGCGCCGCGGTTGAGCCGGATGAGGTCCCACGCGCCATCGACCACGACCGCGCCGAACGGCTCCTGCTGCTCGAGCACGTGATCGATCGCGCGGCGCAGCGACGCCATCTCGTCGGCGTCGAGTGACGACGAGCGAAACGCCGCGGCGAACCCGGCGGCCGTGAGCAGCGTGTTGCGCTCGCGCAGCGGGACATCGAGCGCGCCGGCGAGCGCGAGCACCAGCTCGCGGCTCGGCTGTGACCGGCCGTTCTCGACGAAGCTCAGGTGGCGCGGCGAGACTCCCGCGCGCGCCGCGAGCTGCTCCTGGCTGACCCGACGGGACTGGCGCCACGCGCGCAGCTGCCCGCCGAAGGCGAGCTCGGCGCGCGCCCCTCGCGCGGTTTCGGTCCGCTCGTTCATGAGCCCAGGCTAGCGCGGCGGGCGCGGCTGCGATCCTACCTGGCAGGTAATGGTGGCGCCGCGCGGCGGCGGTTACCTCTGAACGCATGACGACAACCACTGCGATCCCATCCTCCTCGAGAGGTTCCTCGGCAGGCTCGCCAAATTCTTCGACCGACTCCTCCGGGCACCCGTCCGCGCGGTCCTCGGGCCGCCCGCTGGCGCTCATCGCGGCGGTCGTGCTCGCCGGGTTCGGCGCGTTTTCGGTGTGGGTCGTGGCGAGCCAGGGCTACTTCGGCTTCCTCGCCCTCGCCGGGCGCGAGCCCTGGGGGCTGCAGGTGCTGCTCGACCTCGTGATCGCGGCGTCGTTCGCGGCGGGCTGGATGATCACCGATGCGCGCAGGCGGCGGATCGCGGCCTGGCCCTACCTGGTGGTCACCGTGTTCCTCGGCTCGATCGGCATCCTCGCCTACTGCGTGCGGCGCGCGTTCGCGCCCGTCACACCGCGACCGGGAATTTGATGAACGGATGGTGCTGGTAGCCCTCGAGCGCGATGTCCTCGAAGCGCTGCTCGAGCACGGGCTTGTCGGCGAGCACCAGGCGCGGCAGCGCGAACGGCTCCCGCGAAAGCTGCGTCTTCACGCCTTCGACGTGGTTGAGATAGATGTGCGCATCGCCGAACGTGTGCACGAAGTGGCGCGCCGTCAGCCGGCACTCCTTCGCGATCATCTCGGTGAGCAGCGCGTAGCTCGCGAGGTTGAACGGCACGCCGAGCGCCAGGTCGGCCGAGCGCTGATAGAGCTGGCAGTCGAGATGGCCGTTGTGCACGTAGAACTGGAACAGCGCGTGGCACGGCGGCAGCTTCATCTTCGGGATATCGGCGACGTTCCACGCACTGACGATGATCCGGCGCGACGACGGATCGCGCTTGATCGTCGCGATCGCCTCGCTGATCTGGTCGATGCCCGGGTGCTCGGCGTCGCCGCCCCAGCTCCTCCACTGGTGGCCGTAGATCGGCCCGAGCTCGCCGCGCTCGTCGGCCCACGCGTCCCAGATCGGCGTGTGCTCCTTGAGACCGTCGTGGATGTTCGTCGCGCCGCGCAGGAACCACAGCAGCTCGCGGACGACGGCCGGGAACAGCACTTTCTTCGTGGTGACCAGCGGGAAGCCGGCGCGCAGGTCGTAGCGGGTCTGCGCGCCGAACACGGCGATCGTTCCGGTGCCCGTGCGGTCGGTGCGGCGCTCGCCGTGCTCGAGCACGTGACGCAGGAGATCGAGGTACGGCCGCATGCCCTCCGTATAGCACCCGGATATGATCATCGCGTGCAACCTGCTTCACCTGCGCCGACCACGATCACCGCCCTGCTCGACCGCCACGACGGCATCTTGCTCGACGCCTACGGCGTGCTGGTGGACGCGAGCGGCATCCTGCCTGGCGCCGCGGCGCTGATCGCCGAGCTGACCCGGCGCGGCACGCCGTTCGCGATCGTCACCAACGATGCGTCGCGGTCGCGCGCCACGTGGAGCGCGCGGTTCGCAGGCCACGGCGTCGCGATCGCACCCGAGCGCATGGTCACCTCGGGGAGCCTCCTGCCAGGGTACTTCCGCGAGCGCGGGCTGACCGGCGCGCGGACCTGCGTGCTCGGCACCGACGACTCGTTCGCCTATGTCCGCGAGGGCGGCGGCGAGCCGGTCGCGCTCGCCCCGGGGATGGAGATCGACGCGCTCGCGATCTGCGACGATAGCGGCACGCCGTTCGTCGAGGGCATCGAATATGCGTTCTCGGCGATCGTGCGCGCCGTCGACGCCGGCCGCGCGCCGGTGCTCATCCTGCCCAACCCCGACCTGGTCTACCCCAAGGGCGGCGGCGAGTACGGCTTCACCGCCGGCTCGATGGCGCTGGTGATCGAGACCGCGCTCGGCCGCCGGTTCCCCGGGCGCGGCCTTCGCTTCGAGCAGCTCGGCAAGCCCGCGCCCAACCTGTTCCTCGAGGGCCAGCGTCGGATCGGCGCCAGCCGCCCGGTCATGATCGGCGACCAGCTCGAGACCGATATCGCCGGGGCGCGCGCCGCCGGGATCGACTGCGCGCTCCTGTCGGGCGTGTCGCGCTGGCCCGCCGGTGGCTCCACTTCAGCCATTGCGCCCACGTACTTGCTGGCTACCATCGAGCCGTGATCCAGCGCTTCTGCTTCGTGAAGCTTCGCCATGACGAGGTCGCCACCCGCGGCGAGCTGGCCGAGATGCTGTCGGCCCAGATGCGCGCCGCAGGCGCCGACGTCGTGGTCGGCTTGCCGGCCGACGCGAGCGCCGCGAGCTGGGACATGTCGATCGTCATCACCGCCGCCTCGCTCGCGGCGTGGAATGCGCTCGCCCAGGCCCCGGCGATGACCGGCGTGTTCGACG